>JABJKH010000112.1 GCA_018660465.1 Rhodospirillaceae bacterium | reverse complement strand
CTGCGATTTCTGTCTCATCTTCGTTCCCTTCGGTCACTACGATGAGCTAAAAATCCTCTCTTATGCAATCCCGCTAATTTGTTCCATAGGCGCTGACGTTAGACAATCTCCATTTTAGTTTAAAAAGTATTCTCAAATGTCGGTATATGTACATAAAACCAGTGAGTAGGGGAAAGTATCATGAGTGTCGGTTGGGCAAAAATTGAAGGCTGGTTCTTAACAATAACCAGAATAATGTTCTTCATAATAGCAGCCGTTTCTGCTGTTACTGCAATTGTGCTTGGTACGGAAGTAATCTCAGATTATACGGCAGAACCTAATGTAACTCGATCAATTCAAACACCTAATCTTTCTGAATTTAAGGCGATTAAGGAAAAAGAATTTAATCAATCGGTTAAAGAAAAAGAAGAGCGTCAAAGAAGAAAAAAAGAGGAAGAATTAAGAAAAAAAAATAAAGAAAATAGTACAGAAACTGAAAAGCAAAAAACTCCAATTAAACAAAAATCTCAAATTCAAATAAAATTTGAAAATCATAGAAATGAAATTCTAAAAAACCTTCGTGTTTACGCCGCTGAGTTAGGCGAGCCCGAAATTGATGAAAAAAAATTAGGAGCATATCTTGTAAATCAAGCTAATAAGTTTCTAAAAAAGGATGAAAGTTTGGCATTTGATATGTTGCTTGGGTTGAATCGAATGGTAATTCGATTACGTGAAAATGCTAAAGAAATCGCAAAATTTAATGTGGCGGATCCAAGACGAGTAAACTCCCGTGATATAGTCGTGTGGTACGTAAAGGAATTTGAAGATCGCCAGTTAAAAGAAGATAGAAGAAGAGTGCAAGAGGAACGAGAGGTGCGAATACAAAAAGCGTCCGTATTTGCAAAATTGCCAATTTTAGGCGGTGCACTTGGTACATTTATTGTTGCAACATTATTCCTTGTAATCTTTCGCATAGAGTCAAATACGCGGGTTTCCGCGAACAAACCTTCCGATTAACCGCTATGTGACAAGGATCAACAATATTACGGCGCGGGTGACCAATCTGAATTAGAGGTTGATTTTTTAAAGGGGTATTGGACGCTATGAGTAACGCAATCAAATCATCAAAATCTTGGTTCGTCGTCGCACTGGTATTTTCTATTTTTGTGTTCAACGCGCAATCCTCTCTCGGCGCTTCAAGTTCACAGGAACAGTTTATGAAGGGGCTGAAACTGTACGCAAATTGGGCTCCAATTCCCTGGCGCAAAGCATTTAGTATTTTCGAATTAGACTCTGGGACTAATCCTAATTCTACTGTGTTTTTGGCAAGACTGTATCAAACAGGTCGTGGCGTAACGAAAGATGAAAATATGGCGCAGCAAATTTCTAAAAAGGCGTTTCCAAAAGTTAAGAAACTCGCCGAAGGTGGAAATGCGACTTCTCAATTTGTTTTAGGCATGATGTACAAAGCGGGATTAGGAACAGAAAAAAATTTTGAAAAGGCTTTGAAGTGGTTTGAGAGTTCGGCAAAGCTTGGATTTAAAGTGGTTCATTGGGAATTGACAGCCGTGTTTCATAATGGACTAACAGGTAAGAAAGACTGGACGAAAGCAATAGAACATTCCAAAAAATGTAGTTCTATACTTTCCATTTGTTCCCGTACTATAGGACTGTATTATTTTTGGGGTGGTAATGGAGTTACTAAAAATTAAAAAAAACGGCAAAATGGCTTCGCAAAGCAGCAGATCTAGGCAATGGCTCAGGTCAACAGTTCCTTGGTAAATTGTACGAAGAAGGTAAGGGCGTTACTAAAGATCCTAAGGAAGCGAACAAATGGTTTCGTAAGGCGGCAGAAAATGGAAACGTACAGGCGCAGTTCGCTCTCGGACAGAATTATCGTTTAGGTTATGGCGTTCAAAAGGATCACAAGGAAGCAGCAATTTGGTTTCGTAAGGCAGCTGAACGAGGTCACAGGGTTGCGGCGGATAATCTTGCAACGATGTACAAGAACGGACTAGGAGTCGCTCAAAGCGATAGTGAAGCTCAAAAGTGGCGTAGCAAAGGACTTCTAACCAAGGTAACTAAAATGAATAAAGCGACCGACAAATTAACAGAACTATATCGGTCATATTCTTGGGTGAAAAAATGTCATGAGGCGAGGAAAGGGTATCAATTACAATATATTCATGCGAATGAATTGAAACAGGCAAAAAAGCACATAAAAGCATTAGAAAAGAGGTATAAAAATGACGGAGCGAATACGGATCGTGCTTGGGACGATGGAACGCAACAGGTAATAAAATTGGGCGCAATTATGGGTGCTCAATTTACGCAAAGCGCACTCAATCTATGCAAACTGAATAAACTTAACCTATCGTCTAACTTTAGTAAGTCTGTTGGTCCAAAAACGATCAAGAAGGATTTCTGAGTGTCATAAAGAACGTGGCGAATGGTGAGTTTACATTCTGAGTGAATTCAAACAGTTTCATATATGAAACAAAGAGAAAGCGCCTTTCGATTATTTGAGAGTAGCAACCCTTACAAATATGGTTTCCGTGCGTCAGCGGCGATATGGATGCTTTGGAGGCGTGGTTCCAGTGGTCTGATGGAACATAACTGCTAGATAGTGGTATTTTGGCGATCTATTATTATCCCTCAATTTGAAGTGCTAAAACCTGATCGTCCGTCATAGGTAGGTATTTGAGATAAAATCGTTCCAATTGATCCACAGAAGTTCCTGCTGTTTTCGCTAATAGCAGTATATTTAGTTTGCCCTTTGATTTTAGAAACCTGATTTGAAGCGCGTAATGTCGTAACGCATATGGCGTTCTGTTGCGACCGTCATTGGTTTTCTTCAATTTTGCCTGTTCCAGTAGATAATTGAATTGCCGATTTACCAATCGTTTGGCGGTGCTTCTATTCTTGTATTTTGGAAAGAAAACATAATCATCGGGGTTATAATCTGGATGAATATTTTTCTGGATATGCTTGTAGAAAACGGGCGCGTATCGAGTCGTAATAGCAGGTCTATATCCAGTTTTACCTTGAACTTCTATTACCAATCTTCGGGGGTTCTGTTCTTCTGTGATATCTCGGTGTCGTAGGGCAAATACTTCGCTTTCAGTCGGTCGTAGAAATGAATGGGTCATAAAAACGATAAAATAATACATTTCAAGTGTGATGGGTATTCCTCTAACTTTTACACCCTCCTTTACGACCTCACGGGTAATTTTGAGTAAATGCTTATATTCTTTTTCTGTAAATGACGGACGCGGATTATCGACGCGGCGGACTGGCGGCATTTCTGGCAATCCATCAATTGCGCCACTTTCGATGGCTAATTTCAAAACCTTTCTAATTACAATTACCCGTTTGCTTCTTGTAGACGCCGAAAGTGACTTTTCGCTCTTATCATCAACCCAATTTAGGTATTCCCTGATATCGGATGTTTTTATTGAACCAATATCTCTGTGACCAAAATATTTGAGAACACCAGTATCTTTGCCGTTCAAAACATAGGCGTCTTCTTTCGCAAATAATGGGTGCCTATCTTTGCCAGCAAGTCGCTCCTGATCCCTCATTAACTTTTCAGCAAAATTCCTAAATGATCTTTGATTAGGAATACTGGCGACAATCTTCTTTTCTTTAAGGTCGTGTAAGATTTCTTCCGCAACCTCCTCGGCGACTAAACGGGAGGTTTCTTTGGTTGAGCGATACACATATTTTTTTTGCGAAGCGTTCCAAATCCGCGCGATCCAATAAGGTGATGCGACGATTTTGTAGATTGAGAGACCCCGACGTATGGTCTTTTTGTGCGTTTGGGTGTTTGGAGTTTTCTTTTTCATAACAGACCATAGACTACTTCATAGGTCTTCATAACTCAATATCAAAGAAAAAGACTTACGAGAAATCTATGTAAGTATCTAATAATAAACAACGAATGGTGATCCCGACAGGATTCGAACCTGTGACCCCCAGATTAGGAATCTGGTGCTCTATCCGACTGAGCTACGGGACCTTTATGAGTGTTCTATAGCACAGACCTAGGCTTGATCAACGCTGGGACTTGCCGGGATCTATGAAGGGGAATCAATGAAGAGAAATCAATCAGGCGGGAATAAGACGTTTAGGGGAATCGAATAATATACCGATAGGGTTTCCGTGCCCGGGTTGGTATCGCCGATGCTGGCGTTGGAGTAGTGGGAAATTGCCACACCTAAACGGGACCGGTCATTAAACCGGTACGCCAGTTCCATTTGCGAGCGGAATTCGAGTGGGTAGCCTAAATCCAACCCTTCGGTTTCGCCGCGCCACCATGTTGGCGCAAAACTAGGGGTCAAAACCAAACGCCG
Organism: Rhodospirillaceae bacterium; assembly: GCA_018660465.1. Lineage (NCBI taxonomy): Bacteria > Pseudomonadati > Pseudomonadota > Alphaproteobacteria > Rhodospirillales > Rhodospirillaceae > Rhodospirillaceae bacterium. The sequence goes on along the minus strand of JABJKH010000112.1, from coordinate 36,569 downwards.
TCCTAGATGAATATCGACTAGCACACCCATGCCAAGGAACGACATTTTGTGGTTGGTTGCGGCAGCCATCAGGAACGGTTTAAAAATCCACCATTTATGATCGGATCTGTATTCCAGGCGGAATTCACCGCCGACATCTTTTTCTCGATTCCAGTCAAACCAGCCCGCACCAACAGACAGGAAATCCGGATCATCCGCACGCGCCATCTTGCTGCCGAGGGTGCTGCCCGCTCCAATCAGCAGAGAAAACACAAAGAGAATCGTCAATAATCGCTTTGTTCTAAAGGCCACGAAACCGTTTCCGTTTTTAGTAATCCCCAAGGAATCACGCATCTTACGTAACCTCAGGAAGGTTTCAATACTCTTAATCTTAAATCGTATTAGAGAGTGAGCGCCTTAAAGCGCTCGCTTGCCTTGATCAGGGCGGACCGAATGCCGGGCTCCAGCGCTGAATGACCCGCGTCAGGAACGACGATAAATTCTACGCCGGGCCAGGATCGAGCCAACATGTCTGCGGTCGTGATCGGACAAACCATATCATAGCGGCCTTGGACAATGGTTGCCGGATGATCGCGCAATATTGAAATTTTGTTGAGCAACTCGCGATCTTCAAGAAACATTTCATGTTTGAAGTAATGAGCTTCGATTCTTGCCAGGGCAACCAGACCAAGGCCACTTCCCCCGTTGCCACTCGATTGCGGCCCCGGAAGTAATGTGGAACACGCGCTTTCATATCTGCACCATGCGGCTGCCGCTGCCCGGTGGACATTGGGGTCATCGTCGGTCAAGCGGCGGTAATAGGATTCGACCAAGTTCCCCCGTTCATCTTCGGAAAGGAATTCAACAAAATTTCGCCGGGCCTCTGGAAATACGGTCGCAATACCATTGAGGAACCAATCCAATTCAGAATTCATGCCCAAGAATACCCCGCGCAGGATAAACCCCAGGCATCGTTCCGGGTGGGCAATGCCGTACGATAAGGCGAGCGTGACGCCCCACGATCCACCAAATATGAGCCATTCATCTATGCCCAAATGCCGTCGTAAGTGCTCAATGTCGTCAACCAGATGGGCCGTGGTGTTGTTTTGAACCTCTGCATAGGGTTTAGAACGCCCAGCCCCCCGTTGATCGAAGATAACAATTCGATAATGACCCGGATCAAAGAACCGTCGGTGTGTCGGGCTCGCGCCTGCACCGGGGCCACCATGTAGAAAAATTACCGGCACGCCGTCTGGATTGCCGGATTGTTCCCAATACATTTGATGCAGCCCATCCAGGTCTAAAGTGCCATGCTCGAAGGGCTCTATCTGCGGAAACAAATCCATTTTATCGGTGGTGGCGTCCATAAGTCGTCGCGTCCTTTTTGGGTCTGGCTAGGACGCATTATACGAACTTGCGATGCAAACTCCCGGTAAAACGTTGCCGATTTAAATAAAAGTTTCTGGACGCATTGACGGTGAGCCCTCATCCTTTCACCTATGATGTGTCGGCTGCCATTACTCTTCCTGATTTTGGCCTGGGCGTTTCCGGTCCAAGCGAGCGAGCCACGTCTCGTTGGAGGCGAACGCGCCTTTGTAAGCTCTGTTGTGGATGGCGACACGGTGGTTTTGCGTGACTCTATCGAAGGCATGACACAAATTCGGCTGGTTGGACTGCAGGCCCCAAAGCTTCCCCTTGGAAGGCGGGGTTTTAAGGCCTGGCCCTTAGGCGAAGACTCCAAGTCCACGCTCGAAAGCCTTGTTCTGGGGCAGGCGATTACGTTGAAGTTTGGCGGCAGACGGAGCGACCGACATGGCAGAATCTTAGCCCATTTGTTCCTGAACGATGGCGGCTGGGTTCAAGGCGAGATGTTGCGCCGGGGCATGGCCCGGGTCTACAGCTTTCCAGACAACCGTGCCGAAGTTGCTAAGATGTTGGCGCTGGAAAGGGCGGCGCGCACGAAAAGGCAGGGTATTTGGGACCATCCGTTTTACGCCGTCCGTAAGGTCAAAAATCTTCACCCACACATCGGCACATTTCAGGTGATAGAAGGCCAAGTGCTGGATGTGGCCAAGGTTAAGAGCCGGGTCTACCTTAATTTCGGCGATAATTGGCGCACGGACTTTACCGTGACCCTTTCTTCAAAAGTATTCCGGCTTTTCAAAAAAGCTGGCATGGACCCCATGGCCTTTAAGGACCAGAGCATTCGAGTGCGCGGCTGGCTCCGCAAAAGAAATGGCCCGATGATCCAAGCCAGCCACCCTGAACAGGTGGAAATCGTTAAATGAAACACTTCCGGTTAACAATCAATCAGGATAAACTGAGATTATGATGAAACGATATTTTGTTCTTTTGATCCTTATCGCATTGCCAATCCTTTCAGGTTGCACGCAGAATCCGGCGACCGGAAAGCAAGATTTTACCGCCTTCATGACGCCGGAAGACGAAGTCCGCGTTGGTAAGGAAGAGCACCCAAAAATTCTAAAACAACACGGCGGTGTGTATGACGAATTCAAATTGGGCCGCTATGTTAGCGAAGTCTCATTTCGACTGACCCAAGTCGCCGAACTGCCAAACCTGACCTATACCATCACGATCTTGAATGACACCGGGGTGAATGCCTTCGCTCTGCCGGGGGGGTATATCTACGTCACCCGAGGGCTTCTGTCCTTGGTTGAGAATGAAGCAGAAATGGCTGGCGTATTGGCCCATGAAATTGGCCACGTCACCGCCCGTCATACGGCGCAGCGCTACAGCAAGGCCATCGCGACCAATCTGGGCCTGAACGTGGTCGGAATTCTTGGCAGTCTTTATGGTGCGCCTGCCGGGGCGGGGAACGTTCTTTCGCTGGGTGCGGCACTTTATCTTCAGGGCCATTCCCGGGAACAAGAATTGGAAGCTGATAAGCTCGCCGTGCGCTACCTGGTCCGGGCGGGCTACGACCCCAAGGCGATGGTCACATTTTTCAAGAAAATGCAGGCGCATAGCCATTTACAGGCGAAACTTGCCGGTAAAACCGACGAACCTGATCAATTTCACGCCCTGTCGACCCATCCCCGCACAGAACAGCGAATTGTGCAGGCGATTAATCTGGTCAAGTTGGCGCGATTGAAATCACCGCGTTTGGGCCGGACCCAGCTGTTGGCTGCGTTGGACGGCATGTTGTACGGCGACGACCCCAAGCAGGGCGTGCGTCGTGGGAGAGACTTCATCCACCCTGGTCTTCGCCTAAAGTTTCGCGTGCCGCCGGGGTTTGTCATGGTCAATACCCCGACCCAAGTTATCGCCCGGGGTCCGATGGGATCCGTCATCGTATTTGATTCGGAAAAGAGTGCCGAAGTTGCCCGGTCCTACCGAAATCTATCGGTCTATTTAACGGAGAAATGGGCGAGCCGTCTGGATTTACGGGGGGTGGAAAATATATCTATCAACGGTCTTGCCGCAGCCACGGGTGGAAACCGGCTGCAACTCCAGGCCGGGGTTCGTGATGCTCGCTTGGTGGCCATGCGGGAGCGGCCCGACGTTATTTATCGATTTGTTTTTCTAACCCCACCGAACCGCACAGGCGCGCTGTCGACGGAACTTCGCCGTACAACCTATAGCTTCCAGCGCATTTCAGAACGTGAAGCCAGAAATCTTCGTCCGCTTCGTATTTCTGTGGTGACAGTTCGGCGCGGGGATACGGTTGAAAGTTTGGCAGCCCGCTTACCGGTCGAACGTTTTCGTTTGGAATTGTTTGAGGCCCTTAACGGCATCACCCGCGGTCAGCGCCTAAGGCCAGGGCAAAAAGTTAAATTAATCTCTGGCTAAAGTTTAATTATTCTGTGGCGCTAATCATATCGTCCAGTCCGCCATCGGCGTCAAAGCACGCAGCGATGAGGTCGCCACCGAAGCCACATCTGTCGTCTAGAGTTGCGGTGTAGGGATTTACTTCTGCACCGCCACCAGAAAAATCAAACCCTCGGACGATGCGTTTGAATATTCCATACGGCGCATCGATGCCGCGGAACATGCGCCCGCCCCACCAAAATGTATCGCCTTGCATCGAAAGCGGGCGAGTGATGTCCACACCAGCGCTTACCAATAACAGCGGCCCGTGCTCTTGATACGCCGCCCAGGTAAGTTGATCTAGAAGCTTATTATGGCCGTCAGACGCACGCAGTTGTGTTTGAATTTTCGCCGTCCACCGGCTTAGAGCGACGTTCCCCTGGTTGGCGGCGGCGAGCCCTTCGGCGGAGAACCCGCCGTAAGCAGATAGGGTCGGCGCAATGCCATGTTTCAACATCCACCCAAGTACGAATTCAGGGTCTGGTGCGAACTGAATTTGCAGCAGCTTTTGGAACATTTCCTCTTGGCATCCTCTGAGATACACCAAGGCGCTTTGCTCGCTGTTAGGACGTGCCAGCAGGGTGCGACGGAAATTCAGAAGTTCGTTTATGGTTTCTGAAACGCGCGGGCCGTGGCCCATGTAATTTCCGAGATAAACAAGATTGTCGCCGGTCTCGAACCGTGGTTCTAGCTTCCTGTGCAATGCCCTGAGACGGTTGGCTTCGCCATGAATGGCGGCAACGGCCCAGGTTTTTCGACCTTCTGTGAGGGTTTTAAAGTTTTGTTGGTCGGAGATAATTCAAGATTCCGAAAGACAAATGAAGCAAAAAAAACGGAGGACATAGCCCCCCCGTTTTTGAATTGAAGAATAAAACGATCTAAGCAGCGGTTAAAAGTTCTTCCAACCGTACCGTTGCTGCGGCGAGGTCGAGATCTTCGACTGCGCCCAGTTCTAGTGCCAGCCGATCACGGGCTGATTCGTAGATTTGGCGCTCGCTGAACGATTGATCCGGTTGGCCTGTATTGCGATGTAGGTCACGGACGACTTCCGCAATCAAGACTGGGTTGCCGGAATTAATCTTGGCTTCGTATTCCTGGGCGCGCCTGCTCCACATGGTGCGCTTGGCTCGGGCGCGACCCTTTAAGGTCTCCAAGGCAGAATCCATGATTTTTCGGCTGCTCAGCTTTCTGAGGCCGGACGTTTCGGATTTTTGTGTCGGCACCCGTAGGGTCATGCGCTCTTGATCGAAAGAAATAACGAACATTTTTAATTTATGCCCGGCAATTTCCTGGGTTTCGATATCGATTACCTTGCCGACGCCATGGGTCGGATAAACGACATAGTCTCCGGCGCTAAACATTAGATCTTCAGCCATTTAATTTTCGCTCTCCATATTCAAGTACAGCGCTTCCCACTCTCGAAAAAAATCGATGCCACATGACGTGCACCGACAGGCACTATTATACCACAAAATTAAGGTGAAATCACCTTTGGTGGTGGGAATCCGGGCTAAGCTGTCAGGATACTCACGGGAGCAACCTGGCAGGCATCAGGATGATTAGGGGTGTTTAATCCCCTTTTCCCGGATTAGCGCTAAAGTGTTCCATTTTATCAGGCTTGCCACGCCAGTCGGCTTCATCCGCAGGGCTTTCTCCCTTACGGGTGATATTCGGCCATTTTTCGGCGTATTCAGCGTTTAATTCCAACAACTTGTCCAGATCGGGTTCTGTATCCGGGACGATGGCTTCAATCGGGCATTCCGGCTCACACACGCCACAATCGATGCATTCGTCGGGGTGAATGACGAGCATGTTCTCGCCTTCATAGAAGCAATCGACAGGGCACACTTCGACACAGTCCTGCAATTTACATTTAATACAGTTTTCGTTAACGACGTAGGTCATGTTTATCTCCGCTGAATGAAACAGATAAAAAGTCTAAATCAAAATGCCCGACTTACGGTGCCTGAACTTTCGAAGCCTGGATGTTCTAAGTCTGGGCGTCGTTCAGTCCCATGGTTGTAAGTACCCGTTTGCGCGCTTCACCGCTCTCACGATCAGAAACATATATAAGTCCGGTAACGCGACGGACCAAATTTGCTTCAAAATGATGCAATTCACCGTCTGAATACGCTACTTCCCACAGCATTTCAATCATTCGAATTCGTTCTTCCTCGGAAAAATTATCCTTAATGATGCGGGTAAAGCCATACAGCTCGCCGGAATGAGCTACAGCCTTGCGGCCTTCTTCCATAAGATCATCGGTATCTGCGGCGTTTAATTCAAAATGGTCTTTAAGGAGAGCCGCAACTGTCGCCTGCTCATCGTCGTCAAAATGGCCATCCATGGATGCCGCTTCAATCAGCAAAGCCGAGGTCGCAACGCGAAGACGTTCGGAGTTTTGATCCGCTGTTTTTGCATCAACAGGCGCGGGTCGGCCTGTCAGTAACGCTTTAAATTTTGAAATCATGGACGTCGTCTAACACACAGCAGCCCCCAAGGACAATAGGCGGTGCCACCCTCAGTCTTCTTTCGGCTAGAAAACAGATGTGCAGCAATACAACCGCGAAAAGTCCAACACTAGGGATCAATCTGCCGCAGGCGGTCGGTTGCGCGGCGTTCTGCTTTGGTCGGGCGACCACTGCCCGGCAACCTGGAGGCTGGCGACGTGAGGCCTGTTTTCTTACTGGCGCGCGGTTGCGGCGGGCTGAGGTCTTCATAGAGACTTTGGGCCTCTTTGGCAGGGCCTCTGCGGGTACCGAGCGCCAGCACCTTAATGACCCGAATGTGGTCGCCCTTGGAAAACGTCAGGACATCACCGGGTCTGATGACCGCGTGTGCCTTGGTGATGAGAACAGAATTCACCCGCACCGGCTTTGCAGCACAAACCTTTGCCGCCAGGGACCGGCTTTTGAAAAATCGCGCATACCACAACCATTTATCAATCCGCAACGCGGCGTCTTGGGCGCCATCTGTTTCTTGAGTCTTGGTCATGAACGTTTCGAGAGATTTTGCAGTACGGCGAAGGGTGAATCCGGCTTCGGCGTCCGGGACTTCTTTTGCTTCGCGGGCTTTCTAGATTTGCGCTGGCGGTGAAAAATTTGATTTTTGCCTTCACCCTTTGCCAAATAGCCCAGTTCGGACAGGATATCAGCTAATTCTTCGTGCCCGCATCCGCACATCGATAAAAGCTCAGGCGCCAATCCAAAGCCGCCTGATTTTGACCGTTCCCAGGCTTGGTGCGCGAGCCGTTCCAGGATATCAATGCGCACGGCGCGTCGGCCCAGCAGGGTGTATCCAATCGCCTCAAAGGTCGTGCTTTTAACCCCTGGGGATGCCGGCAACGAAACCCGACCCGGCGGCAGTGGGGCAACCGGTTTCGATTCCATCCAGGCTGCCCATATAATGTTGCGGAGTTCGACCGCTTTGGGTTTGAGCAACGCCGGCATATAGGCGGCTTCGCGTCCAATTTGGACGCCTAATTCCCGTAACTTGCGCCGTTCGGCAGGCGCAAGCACCGAAATTTCCTCCAACGCAGATGAACGCGATACAGACCCCAAAGATTGGTAAAGCTGAAAACAAAGCCCCCGCGCAGCCCCTGTTAAAGAGGCATCGGTTCGAATTCGAACCAAGGACACTAAAATCGAATTAATGCGCCGACTTAACCAGGCGGCAAGTTGCTTTTGAATGCGCTGCGTGGCATTGGCATCCAAAAGGTCGCTCTGAAATACAGTGACATCCGGGCGCAGGATATCGCCGCCTTTGATAACCCGTGCGATGGCAATGCCGAGCCACAAAATGATACCCTCTTCGGTCAATTCGATAGCCGCATTTGTCGCCTTTTCGAGATGTCGAATGCGATGATCAATTTCCTGACGAAGCGCCTTAAGTGCGGCGGCATTGACCGCCTTGGCAGCAGCACCATCTTGCGCGTCATCCGGTATAAATCGAAAGCCTTCCAACTGACCCACGTGATGGCCTTCGACGATCACGGCGCCGTCAGGTTTTACCCCGGCCAGGAAACTCGACCCCTTGTCCAATTGGCTTATAAGACCGGCAGATCGCTTATCGACGAAACGTTGTGTCAATTTCTCGTGCAGGGCGTCGGACAACCGATCTTCCACGTCCCGGGTCCTGTCCTGCCAATGAAGAGCATCTACGAGCCAATCACTGCGGTGAGATACATAAGTCCAGGTTCTAATATTTGCGATCCGCTGAACCAGGGTATCAATATCGCCCTCGGCCTTATCAATCCGCGCCACATGCCGGGCAACCCAGTCTTCTTCCAACGCCCCGTCTCCCTGCATAAGGTGGCGATACATGTTTGCCAACAGCCGAGAATGCGCATCGCTCATCACTTGGCCGAAATCAGGCACCTGGCAGACCTCCCACAGAAGTCGGACGGCCTCAGGTGTTGTTGCCAGATCGCGAATTTCCTCGTCGTCAGCCAAGACCTCCAGCACGTTTTCGTCATTGGCGACCCGTGCTTTAACCAGACCGTTTAATTCAGGCGTGTGGGTGAGGCTTTGACGCAGGGCTTCAATTGACGACACGTCCAGGTTTGGATTGCGCCAAAATAAAGTTTTAAGCGGCTTAAACGAATGATTTTCAATATGTTCGGCGACCCTGTCATCAAGGGGACCAGCCATCGCCGTTGTCCCAAAGGTACCATCGTTCATGTGCCGCCCGGCCCGCCCGGCGATTTGCGCCAGCTCCGCTGGTTGCAAATCGCGCCGCCGTCGGCCATCAAATTTTCGAGTTTGCGCAAAGGCTACGTGGTTTACGTCCATGTTGAGGCCCATGCCAACCGCGTCGGTGGCGACCAAATAATCAACCTCTCCTGCCTGATACATCTCGACCTGAGCATTGCGAGTTCGGGGGCTCAGCGCGCCGAGGACCACGGCGGCACCTCCGCGTTGTTTGCGGATCAATTCAGCCAGTTCATAAACCCGCGCCGTCGTAAAAGCGACAATGGCGCTTCGGGGGGTAAGGCGAGTTATTTTTTTATGACCGACATGGGTGAGCGTTGAAAACCGGGGCCTCGAAATAATTTCAGCTTCCGGCACTAATCGACGCAGCAAAGGTCGAATGGTGTCAGCGCCCATGAACATGGTTTCTGCCGTGCCGCGGGCATGCAAAAGACGATCGGTAAAGAAATAGCCGCGATCCGGATCCGCTGCCATTTGAATTTCATCAACGCCTAAGAAGGCGACCGGCTTGTCCTGCGGCATGGATTCGACTGTGCAGAGATAATACCGCGCACCTTCCGGGATAATTTTTTCTTCGCCGGTGATCAGCGCGACTTTGTCTATGCCTTTAATTTTGATTGCACGGTCGTAGTTTTCCCGAGCCAAAAGGCGCAACGGAAAACCAATAATGCCGCTGGCGTGGCCCAGCATGCGTTCCATGGCAAAATGGGTCTTGCCGGTATTGGTGGGGCCCAGCACCGCGGTGATACGAGGGCCGTCGGATCCGGTTCGTATTTGCATGGCTTCAGGATCGTCGTTTGGGCATTAAATTTCAAGGGATGTCACAGGTTATTTTAGGCTTTCCACCATGGGAACAAAAGCAACCGGCAGGACTTTCTTTTTGGTCAACTCGCCGTCGTCGTTTTTGGAGCAAAGATAGAGCGTCTGTGGTTCATGCGGCCTGCCCACCGGGACGATCATACGACCGCCGTTGGCAAGTTGCTGGGTTAGGGCTTCAGGAAAACGAGGCGGAGCCGCCGTGACGATGATTGCATCGAAGAGGGCTTCTTCCGGCCAGCCTTCGTAACCATCCGCATGGCGCACGTGCGCATTTTCGTAGCCCAGATTTTTCAGACGCAGCCCCGCTGCATCGGCTAGGGGGGCAATTGTCTCTACGCTGTAGACCTCCGCCACGATGGAGCTTAGCACAGCGGTTTGATAACCTGACCCTGTGCCAATTTCTAGAACTCGGTCCTTGGGTGTTAAGTCCAATAAATCGGTCATGAGAGCGACAATATAGGGCTGTGAAATGGTCTGCCCATGGCCAATGCTTTGCGGACGGTTGATATAGGCGAAGCGGGCTTCATCAGGTGCCATGAATTTGTGTCGAGGAACATTGGCCATAGCGGACATGACCTTGTCAGAAAACTTCCGCCGACCCGTTCTTTTGCGGGTCTCGAAGGCGTCAACTTCGATTTCCTGTAGCAGCCGCTGACGATTTTTTTCCAGCTTGTCAGGGTCCATAACTCAAAAAAATCCTTAAAGGCCTTGCAATAATGCCCCATTCACACATATCACGTGCGGAATTAATTGATCTAACATAAAGGGACATCAGCAGATCATGGCGAAAGAAAAATTCACATTCCAAGCGGAAGTCGGCAAGCTTCTCGATATCGTTGCCCATTCGCTCTACAGCCACAAAGAAATTTTTCTCCGTGAGTTGATTTCCAACAGCTCGGACGCGTGTGACAAATTGCGCTACGAAGCACTGACTCAAGCGGACCTGATCGAGGGTGACAGCAATTTCAATGTCACACTGACCTTAGATGCGAAGAAGAAAACCATGTCAGTGGCTGACAACGGCATCGGCATGAACCACGACGATCTTTTGGAAACACTCGGCACGATTGCCAGTTCCGGTACCCAGTCGTTTGTTGATCAATTGGGTAAAGACGATGGTAAAGACGTCGATTTAATCGGCCAGTTCGGCGTTGGGTTTTATTCAGCGTTTATGGTGTCGAAAAAGGTTGAAGTGCTGACCCGCAAAGCTGGCGAGGATAAGGCCTGGCTGTGGACTTCCGATGGCAAAGGCGAATTCACCATCGATGAGACCTCGCGGGACGGTCGTGGCACCACGGTCACCTTGTACTTTGCCAAGGGTGAGGACGAATATCTTGAGCCCATGCGAATTAAGAACATTGTTAAATCCCATTCAGACCATATCGGCATCCCGGTGATCCTGACGCCGAGTGAAGAGGGTGCTGAGCCGGAAACATTAAACGAAGCTTCGGCCCTTTGGACCCGGATGAAGAAGGACATCACCGAGGAACAATATAAGGAATTTTATCATCACGTTGGCGGCGGCTTCGACGAGCCTTGGATGACCGTCCACAACACGGTTGAAGGCGTTCTGTCGTATACAAACTTGCTCTTCATCCCGTCTGCCCGACCGTTCGATTTGTTCCAGCCGGAACGTAAGACCCACGTAAAGCTTTATGTAAACCGGGTCTTTATTACAGATGACTGTGAAGGGTTGCTGCCTGCGTACCTGCGGTTCTTGCGCGGCATCGTGGATTCTGAAGACCTGCCCTTGAACATCAGCCGCGAGATGTTTCAGCATGACCCGCGATTGGCCAAGATCAAGACAGGTCTGACCAAGCGGGTGCTGGGAGAGCTAAAGAAAAAAGCCGATAAGAAGGCCGATGAGTATGCGAATTTTTGGGAAAATTTTGGACAGTTGCTGAAAGAAGGCCTCTACGAAGACTTTGAAAATCGCGACAAGTTGCTGGAATTGGCTCGGTTCCATTCAACCAACGGTGAAGACCTAACCAGCCTCGCGGATTATCAGGGCCGTATGAAGGAAGGCCAGGATGCAATCTATTATATCAATGGCGAAGACCTAACCCAGGCGCGACGCAGTCCGCAATTGGAAGGTTTCAAAGCGGCCGGGATCGAAGTGCTGATCCTCACCGACCCGATTGATGAATTCTGGATGCCCACGGTTGGAGTCTACCAAGAAAAGCAATTTAAATCCGCGACCCGAGGCGGTGCTGATTTGGATAAGTTTAAGCCTGACGAGAAGAACGATGATAAAAAGGCTGAGGATAAGGCGGACACGCCCGCTTTGGACGCCTTATTTGCGAGTTTCAAGGAGGCCCTTGGCGAGCAAGTTAAAGATGTCCGTGCTTCGGATCGCCTAACCGATAGTGCTGTGTGTCTCGTTGCCGATGAGGGGGATCTGGATATCCACACCGAACAGTTGATGAAGCGTCATGCCCAGCTTCAAGGGGGCGGACCGACACCCCGAATTCTCGAAGTCAATCCTAATCACCCCCTGATCAAGCGTCTTGGCGAATTGGCGACTGCAGATGGCTCAGACGACGGCGCAGGAAACTCTGTGGCCGACGCGGCGTTTCTGTTGTTCGATCAGGCCCGCATCATGGAAGGCGAAGGCGTCACCGACGCAACAGAATTTGCCCGACGTATGGCCAGCATGATGGAAAAAGGCTTGGTGGGTTAGCTAATAAACTTGTTCTCAAGTGCCTGAATTTGTGAGCGAAAGCTTGGCCGCGCCAAGAATTCTACCGGTTTGTTTGGACTGAACGATGACGGCGCAGTTGTCTGGTTTGTGCTTGGCTAGGTTCAAGACATTGGCGGGAATGGTGACGGCTTTGCCGGACCATGTGCCGATCCGGCGCATGCCCCGCACGACATTATAGTTATAGAGCTTCCGCCCACTGTTTTCGCCGCGCCGGATATCGGTGCTGTGAGAATTGTCAAAGCCAATGAGATATATCTCGGCACTACCTTGGTCTTTAAAAGCCTCTACGCTGATTTGGACATCGCCCCCGGACTTTTGTTTAATTGTTACGGGCACGCTGTCGTTGCGCTGAGTCTTGGCTATTTTTTTATTGATGTCCGCGATGTTCGAGCCAACGGCTTGTTCTGAGCCCTGAATAACGACTTGCGGCGTATACACATAACTGAGGTTCATCTGCCGGGAATAGCGCCGCTGGCGCACTGTATGTTGAGGATTGGCGAACGGGTCTTTCCAGCCGATGTAGTCCCAATAATCCACATGGAACGACAACGCCAAAACATCATCACGTTTGGCCAACTCGCCAACATACGAATCCGCAGGCGGGCATGACGAACACCCTTGTGAGGTGAACAGTTCCACGACCGTTAAGGTTTTTTCTGCTGCCTGTGCCGAAAACGGTGTCAGAAGCAGAAATGCCGCGAACAAAACTGTTAGTTTTAAGTAACGCATCCAAAAACCTTAGAACGAAACGGATCACGCCGCCAATCACATGAGGGTGATGGCGGCGTGAAGCGTTTGTTAGATTTGTTATTAGAGATTTAAGCCGCGTGCAAATTCCCCAACACATAAGGCAGGATGCCGCCACTTTTGTAGTATTCGACTTCATCCAATGTATCGATGCGGCAGCGCACGGTGGTTTCTTCGCTTGAACCATCGGCGCGGTTGATCTTAACCGCGATGTCCATGCCAGGGGTGATGCCACCTTCGAACCCGGTCACGTCATAGGTTTCGGTGCCATCCAGCTTCAAGGACTTCCGGCCTTCACCGTTCTTGAATTCAAGTGGTAACACGCCCATGCCCAATAAGTTAGACCGGTGAATCCGCTCGAAGCTTTCGACAATAACCGCCTTGACGCCCAGCAACCGTGTGCCCTTGGCTGCCCAGTCGCGGGACGAGCCACTGCCGTATTCCTTGCCGCCGATAATGACCAAAGGCGTGCCTTCTGCCTGATACTTTACGGCAGCATCGTACATCGTCATCGGATCGCCTGATGGCATGAAGCGCGTAACGCCGCCTTCGGTGCCAGGGGCGACTTCGTTCTTGATGCGGATGTTGGCTAATGTGCCGCGCATCATGACTTGATGGTTGCCACGACGTGAGCCAAAGGAATTGAACTCATGGGGTCGAACTTGATGTTCCAGCAAATAATTCGCCGCCGGGCCGTCCGGTGCAATGCCACCCGCCGGTGAGATATGATCGGTGGTGACGGAGTCTGCAAGGATTGCCAGAGGCCGTGCGCCAACCACGTCTTTCATCGTGCCTGCGGCACCGCCGTCACCACTCTCAAAGAACGGCGGGTGCTGAACATAAGTTGACCCTGGGTTCCATTTATAGGTCAAGCCCGTCGGCGTCGGGATGCTCTTCCAACGGTCCGAGCCCTCCAACACGTTGTCGTAGCGCGCACGGAACATTTCAGGTGTGATGACCCTCGCGATGGTTTCTTGGATTTCCTGATCGGTCGGCCAAATGTCTTTCAGAAACACCGGATTGCCTTCGGAATCTTTGCCCAAGGGATCGTTGTAAAGGTCCCGGGTCAGAGACCCTGCCAGCGCATACGCCACCACGAGTGGCGGAGAAGCGAGGAAATTTGCCTTAACAAACGGACTGATGCGGCCTTCAAAGTTACGATTGCCGGACAGCACCGCCGTGGCAACGAGGTCGCCTTCGGTGATGGCGTCGGAAATTGGCTCATTCAGAGGGCCGGAGTTGCCAATACATGTCGTGCAGCCGAAGCCCGCAATGTTAAAGCCCAGTGCATCCAAGTCGTCTTGCAGACCGGCACCCTCCAGATAATCGGCAACAACCTGGCTGCCGGGTGCAAGGGATGTCTTGACCCATGGCTTAGACTGTAGGCCCTTCTTAACGGCATTCCGAGCAAGCAGCCCAGCGCCCATCAGCACGGAAGGATTGGATGTGTTGGTGCAGCTGGTGATGGCTGCAATCACGACATCGCCATCGCGGAGTTCGTGGTCCGCACCTTTGACTGCAACGCTCCGAGTTTCTGATATCCCGGCGAGGTCCGACAAAATTTTATCGAAACTCGCAGATGACTCAGACAACTGAATCTTGTCTTGAGGACGTTTAGGTCCGGAGATGCACGGCTCTACCGTGGAGATGTCCAGTTCCAGGGTGTCGGTGAAGACAGGGTCTGGGGTATCCGCATCCCGCCACATGCCGTTGGCCTTTGCATAGGCTTCTACCAGTGCGACCTGATCATCATCGCGACCCGTGAGTGTTAGATAACGGATGGTCTCTTTATCAACCGGGAAGAAGCCAATTGTGGCACCATATTCAGGGGCCATATTTGCAATGGTCGCCCGATCCGGCAGTGCCAAGTTATCAAGGCCTGGGCCATAGAATTCGACGAACTTACTGACCACGCCCAGTTCGCGCAGCATTTGCACGACGTTCAGCACCAAATCAGTCGCCGTGGTGCCTTCTTTCATTTTACCGGTCAGCTTGAAGCCAACGACTTCCGGGATCAGCATGGAAATGGGTTGACCTAACATGCAGGCTTCAGCTTCGATGCCACCGACGCCCCAACCCAACACGGCCAATCCACTGACCATGGTTGTGTGGCTGTCGGTGCCGACGCAGCTGTCAGGGTAGGCGACTGTCGTGCCACCATCATCAGCGGTGAAGACGGTCTTGGCGAGGTATTCAACGTTGACTTGATGACAAATGCCCGATCCCGGCGGGATCACGCGGAAATTATCAAATGCAGTCGCACCCCAGCGCAGGAATTCATAGCGCTCGGTGTTGCGTTCGAACTCAAGATCAATATTTTTTTCGAGAGCATCCGGTGTGCCGTAATAATCAATCATCACAGAGTGATCGACGACCAGATCAACCGGGGCTAAAGGATTAATTTTGGCCGGATCACCGCCCAATTCCACCATCGCGTCGCGCATAGACGCAAGATCAACAACGGCGGGGACGCCGGTCATGTCCTGCAACAAAATTCGCGCCGGGCGGTAGGCAATTTCGTGGGTCGATCGGCGATCTTTCAGCCAGTTGGCGACGGCTTCAACGTCTTCTGTGGTGACGGTACGACCATCTTCCCAACGCAGAAGATTTTCCAAAAGCACCTTTAGCGAAACGGGAAGGCGGGATAAATCGCCGAAGCCGGCCGAATTAGCAGCGGCTTCAAGGCTATAATAATCGTATTTCTTACCAGCGGCCTCGAGGGTCCTACGGGCTTTTAGCGTATCTTGACCAAATACCGACACGGTCTCTCTCCTTTATGGGAAACTTTGGAGCGAGTCAGTCACCACAAATCGCCCAAGATGTCTAGGACAAGTGTGCCAAAATAGCAGAATTACAGATATTATCGGGCGCGTTGCGCAAAGGTATCAGGAGCGCGATAGTTCGCCTGGCCCTGGCGCTTTTCGGCGCCGTCAAAGGCGCTCTGGCCATTTCTGCGTTCATTCGCAGCATTAGCGTGCGTCCGGCGGTCCTGACCCCCAATTTCCATTCGGCGCCGACGGCGGTCGGGACCAAAAAAATCTTGGCAGCGGATGAACAGGCGTTGCCGCTCAATGATCGAGCAAATTCTAGAATAAATCATTCCAGCCGATATGGGCTTTGCCAGAAATTCAGTCATTCCAGCATCCCTGGCCGTCATAATATGGCGGATTTCAGTATTGGCGGTGACGACGATGATTGGCACAAATGGATTTTTCGACTGATTTTCCTGCCGAATCATTTGCATCAAGGTGATGCCATTAAGGCCCGGCGACCAATCGGTGACGACAAGATCAAATTCTTCTTCTTGAAAAATTTGCAATGCATGGTCAGGTTTAGCCGTATCAACGATGCTTTCAACGCCCATTTCGCTAAGAATATTGCGCATGATCCGCCGCATATAATTATGTTTTTCGACCAAAAGGACGTTTAACCGCCGAATATCGTAATTTTTCACGTTTCTTAGTCTCCAATAACCAAAAAGATCACAGAAATTTACTTATTGCATACACTAATAAGCTGTCTACAAGCTTAAATTTAGGGAGGGGGCATAAAAATGCCACATTTATTTGCCTTAATAGTAATCGTAGACCTCCAAATCTACACCACCAGAGATCCCCCTCTCTGGTCCCCAACATCGGCGATTATCGCCGAACTTCATGGCCGGGCTCCGAAAGGATGTCCGGCCATTTTTTTATAATTGGACGTTATTGAGCCAACGGTGGAAAAGCAATGACAACTTCGATCCGGCGCCGGGGGCGAAATCCCAGTAGCCGGGCGACATGGCGCCAGTAAAATCGTAATGATAGCAACATTTTTGGAAGCCTTTATTCGAAAATCCCAGTGTTGAGAAACACCCAAAATGTGATCGCTGCATAGACAAGTGCAACCGCGATTAAGGTGCTGAAAAATTGGACCAGGGTCCGAAGAGGGTACATGTATTGTCGGCGGCCCTCTCCGGCCCTGGCCTCCTCCCTGACGGTCAAACCCGCCGCGGGTAACAGGCCAATTAATGCCTCCATTTCCAGTTCCCCCTTTTCGATCTTTCCAACAGGTTCATTTATCGCGCTGAAATGTGGCTGAGATGCGGCTCGACTAAGGTAATTTTGTGTGCCTGAAAGCTCTCTCATCGCCCTTCTAATATCTGGAGATATGGGCTAGCGTGTCGCCGAAACGACAACGGCGATCAAACGGACCTTTTTATGGCGCAATTTTCCGGCACGGACATCACCTGCGTACGGGGCGAGCGACGGGTATTCTCAGGATTGAATTACACCCTGGAAGACGGCGGTGCGCTTGTGCTGGTAGGTCCCAATGGCAGTGGTAAGTCGAGCCTGCTGCGACTCATGGCGGGTCTCTTGCGGCCGTATGAGGGGCAATTAACCTGGTCTGATGAGGTCATTCATGAAGACCCGGAAGCCCATAATGCGAAATTACATTACGTCGGCCACTTGGATGCTGTTAAACCCGTATTGAATGTTATTGAAAATATATTGTTTTGGGCGGAACTTCGGCAAGGTCGCAAAGGATTTGGTGTCGAACCCGCCTTGGAGGCCTTGGGCATTAGCCACTTGGGCGACGTGCCAGGGCGATATTTGTCAGCCGGTCAGAAACGTCGGGTAAATCTTTCTCGGCTTCTAGCAGCCCCAGCTCCGCTTTGGCTGCTCGATGAGCCAACCACGGCGCTGGATGCGCAGGCGATCAAGAGTCTCGCCGACATTATTGCTAAGCATCGGCAAGAAGGCGGCATGGTGGTCGTTTCTACTCATACGCCAATGGATTTGCCGGACGCGGAGATTCTCAACCTTGGCGATTTTACCGGGGGGGACATGCTATGAACTCGTTCACAGCTATTGTCCGCCGCGATTTGCATATGGCGTTCCGCCAAGGCTTCGACAGCCTGATGGTGGTGATGTTTTTTGTCTTGGCAGTAATCCTGTTCCCGTTTGGCGTCGGGCCGGAAGGCAATATCTTGGCGCGAATTGCCGCAGGTGTGATCTGGGTTGCGGCCCTGCTGTCGACCATGTTGTCGTTAGAACGCTTGTTTCAAACTGATTTTGAAGACGGCAGCCTGGAACTTTTGGTGCTGTCGCCGGTGCCTTTAGAAGTCGTGGTCGTGGCCAAAGTCGTCGGTCATTGGCTGACCACAGGCTTGCCGTTGATCATCGCCTCACCTTTGTTGGCAGTATTTTTAAACATGCACGGTGATGGATATCCGATGATGTTGGCCGCATTGGCGCTTGGAACGCCGACACTTAGTCTTATTGGCGCTGTCGGAGCCGCTTTAATTTTAGGAGCCCGACGCGGTGGTGTATTATTATCACTGTTGGTTTTACCATTGTTTATACCCGTATTAATTTTTGGTGTCAGTGCGGTCGATGCTGCGTTGGGCGGGTTCAGCGTCAAAGCGCAATTGCTGATTCTAGGCGCTCTTTTGTTGGCGGCCGCGCCCTTGTGTTCGTGGGCCGCCGCCGCCGCGTTACGCCAAGCTGTTGAATCTTCATGACGATCAATATCTCTTGGTATAAGGTCCCTCTTAATGTCACGTAATTTTATTCGCCAGGTCCTGTATCCCGCCATCAACAACCTCTTGCACCGCTACGCCAATCCGGCTCGGTTCATGCGGATGAGTGCGCGCGTCACACCGTGGTTGGCTGGGATTACAATTCTACTTGCAGGCGCCGGGCTTTATCTTGGGCTGTTTGTATCGCCTGCGGATTACCAACAAAGTGAGACCGTTCGAATCATGTATGTGCACGTGCCGGCGGCTTGGATTGCGCTGTCGTGCTATGTCGGCATGGCGGTTGGGGCGGCGGTTGGCTTGATTTGGAAGCACCCACTGGCCCATGTGATGACAAAAAGCAGTGCCCCGATCGGCGCAATATTTACATTTCTGGCGCTGTTAACGGGCTCGCTTTGGGGTAAGCCGATGTGGGGAACCTATTGGGTCTGGGATGCGCGACTGACGTCAATGCTGGTGCTGTTCTTTTTATATATTGGCTATATGGCGCTGAATAATGCTTTCGATGATCCCGGAAGAGGCACAACCGCATCCGCAATTTTGGTATTAGTCGGCTCCGTGAATATCCCAATTATCAAATTTTCCGTCGAGTGGTGGAACACGTTGCATCAACCGGCCAGTGTTATTCGGGCAGGCGGGCCAACAATTGATACGAGTATGCTCTGGCCCCTCTTGTTGATGATCGCGGCGTACACCACTTATTATGTGTGGGTCCTCTTTATACGGATGCGCACTGATATTATGGAAACCCGCCTCCGGGCGCTCCGGATGCGGCAAGTGCATGAACAGGCAGGCAGCTGATGCAAGAATTTCTAGACATGGGTGGATATGCTGCCTTTATTTGGCCTTGTTTCATCGTTAGTGCGGTGTTGCTGGTGGGATTGTTGGTGGTGAGCCGACGTCAGTTAAACACAACCCAAGCGACTTTAACCGCACTGGAGGCAGAAATGCCTGCCCGAAAGGATATGTCTTGAAGCCTAAACATAAGCGCCTGACCTTCGTTTTTGTTGCTGGAGTTTTGCTCGCATCTGCGGTCGCCTTGATGCTAGTGGCATTTGAAGAGAACATTGTTTTCTTCCACAGCCCAACGGATATTGTTGAAAAGAAAGTACCGACAGACCGTCGCATGCGCATTGGCGGCTTGGTTAAGGAAGGCAGCGTTAAAAATGGCGACGATGCGGTGGTTAGTTTCCAAGTGACCGATCTCACCAACACAATAGCGGTTACCTATAAAGGCATTCTTCCGGATCTATTTCGCGAAGGCCAAGGGGTGGTTGCTGAAGGACGCCTGACCGATGGGGTGTTCAAGGCCGACGAAGTGCTGGCCAAGCACGATGAAAACTACATGCCGCCAGAAGTCGCCGATGCGCTGAAAAAGTCGGGGCAATGGCAAGGTAACGTTAAGGAGAGCAAAAAATGATCGCTGAAGTCGGACATTTCGCGTTGGTCCTGGCCCTGGTGGTCGCAATGGTTCAGGCGAGCGTGCCGATGGTTGGGGCGGCTCGCAACAACGAAGTCTGGATGGCGCTATGTCGTCCGGCGGCCATTGCCCAGTTCCTGCTGGTAGCGTTATCATTCTTATGCCTGACCTATGCGTTCGTGACATCTGATTTTTCGGTTATCACGGTCGCCCAGAATTCACATACCGACAAACCGCTGATCTATAAAATTTCCGGCGTTTGGGGAAACCACGAAGGCTCAATGCTGTTGTGGGTTCTGATCTTGAGCATCTTCGGCTCTGCGGTGGCTTTCTTTGGCAGCAACTTACCGCCAGGCCTGCGCGCCCGTGCCTTGGCCGTGCAGGCATTGATTGCGGTTGGGTTTTATTTGTTTTTATTGCTGACGTCGAACCCGTTTGAGAGGGTTATTCCGCCGCCGATAAACGGCAATGATTTGAACCCGCTTTTGCAAGACTTCGGCTTGGCCATCCATCCGCCGATGCTGTACCTGGGCTATGTCGGCTTCTCGATGGCGTTCTCGTTTGCGATTGCGGCTTTGATTGAAGGCCGGGTCGATGCGGCTTGGGCGCGCTGGGTTCGGCCTTGGACCATGGCGGCGTGGTGTTTTCTGACCGGCGGCATCGCGCTTGGATCATGGTGGGCGTATTACGAATTGGGCTGGGGCGGATTTTGGTTCTGGGACCCAGTGGAAAATGCCTCGTTCATGCCCTGGTTGGCGGGGACCGCGTTACTGCATTCGTCCATCGTTGTTGAAAAACGTAATGCCATGAAGACCTGGACGGTGTTCCTGGCCATCGTCGCCTTTTCTTTCAGCCTTTTGGGAACCTTCCTGGTGCGCTCAGGTGTGCTGACATCGGTGCATGCTTTCGCGACGGACCCGGAACGGGGTGTGTTTATCCTGTTGTTGCTGATCATCGTGATTGGCGGCTCATTCGCGCTATTTGCGTGGCGCGGTCCGCAGTTGAAGAGCGAAGTCCTGTTTCAGCCGATCTCTCGCGAAGGTGGGTTGCTGCTCAATAATTTAATTATGACTGTCGCAGCGGCGGCAGTGCTCTTGGGAACGTTGTATCCCCTCTTCCTGGATGCCATTGGCGGCGGCAAGGTATCAGTAGGCGCCCCCTTCTTTAATGCGGTCTTCATCCCACTGATGATACCGATGATCGCGGCCATGGCGGTGGGGCCTCTGTTGTCATGGAAGCGGGCTGACCTTGGTCCTGCATTGAAACGTTTGTGGATCGCAGCAGCTGCCATGTTGGCGATGGTTGTGGCAACCTGGATCCTGATTACAGACGGCCCGTTCATGGGCTTGGTTGGGGTGGCACTTGCAACCTGGCTGGGCGTTGGCACGCTGGTGTCGTTTGCGGATCAGATTAAGTTATTCAGAGTGCCAGGTGCTGAAAGCCTGTCGCGACTTCGTCGCACACCCAGGGCGACGTGGGGCATGACCCTTGCACATCTGGGAATTGCCATCGCCATTGCCGGTGTAACGGGTGCGGGTGCTTGGAAAATCGAAAGCGTTCAAGTGATGAAGCCCGGCGACAAGGTTACCGTCGGCGGCTACGAATACGAATTCAAGGGAGCCACCGAGCACCCCGGTCCCAACTACACAGCCCGTCGCGGCCTGTTTATTGTGAGCAAGGACGGCAAAGTGTTCACCGCGATGGAGCCTGAGAAACGTTTTTATCCTGTGCAAAACATGCCAACCACAGAGGCCGCCATCCATAGTACTCTATGGGGCGACCTGTACGCCGTTGTCGGTGACCCCCAGGGAACCGACGGTGGTTTTGTCACGCGAATATATTTCAATCCGTTGGTGATCTGGATGTGGATGGGTGGTCTTCTGATGATGTTCGGCGGCTTTTTAAGTTTGACCGACCGGCGCTATCGAATTGGCGCCCCGACCCGCAGGCAGGCGGGTGCGGCACCCGTGGCGGCGGAATAGGTTGACCCGAAAATGAAACGGCTTGTGTACCTTCTTCCGCTCGGTGTGTTTATGGTCTTGGCCATTTATTTTGCTGTCGGCTTGACGAAAGACCCGCGCAAACTGCCCTCTGTTTTGATCAACACGCCAGTGCCGGAATTTGATCTGGTAGCCATTCAGGGACGTGATCGCGGCTTTTCCAGTAAAGATTTGAAAGGCGAGGTGTCGCTGGTCAATGTCTTTGGGTCCTGGTGCGTCGCGTGCCAGGTTGAACATCCGTTTTTGATGAAGCTGGCGAAACAGAAACTGGTTCCAGTCCATGCCATTGATTGGCGCGAAGTTAATCGTACGGCTGGCCCCGCATGGCTGAAAAAATATGGCGACCCTTATACGCT
Source organism: Rhodospirillaceae bacterium (assembly GCA_018660465.1). NCBI lineage: Bacteria > Pseudomonadati > Pseudomonadota > Alphaproteobacteria > Rhodospirillales > Rhodospirillaceae > Rhodospirillaceae bacterium. The sequence goes on along the minus strand of JABJKH010000112.1, from coordinate 14,492 downwards.
GATTGGGGATGACCCCCGTTCAAAGGGTGCGATTGCTTTTGGAGTGACGGGCGCGCCGGAGACCTTTCTTATCGATGCTGAAGGCGTGATCCGATATAAATATATAGGTCCGCTTTCGCAACAAAGTTGGGATGAAACAATATGGCCAATCATCCAAAAGCTCCGCCAGACGATAAAACAAAAGGCAGGAGCCAAGTCATGAGGGCGTTGCTGTTGAGTTTGATGTTGAGCCTAATGGCAATGCCTGCATTTGCTGTGCTGCCCAGCGAAATCTTGAAGGATCCAGCACTTGAAGAACGGGCACGGGACATCAGTAAGGGACTTCGGTGCTTGGTGTGTCAGAACCAATCGATTGACGATTCCGACGCGACCTTGGCCCGCGACCTCCGAGTTCTGGTGCGAGAACGCTTGGTCTCGGGCGATAGCAATGAGCAAGTGATGGACTACGTGGTTTCCCGCTACGGCGATTTTGTCTTGCTGAACCCGCCATTCAAAACCAGCACCTTGGTTTTGTGGATTGGGCCATTTGTTTTTTTTCTAATTGGTTTAATTACCTTGGGCGTCATGTTCCGTAAACGTACACAAGTTGTGACCGAGGCCGGAGCCCCGGCATTGAGCACTGACGAAGAAAAACGCGTAAATGCACTTTTGAAGGATGATGACGCATGATGGCGCTTTGGATGATGATCGTCATGCTGACGGCGGGAATTGTCGCCGTGTTGTTGGTGCCGATGGCATTTCGCCGTCAGGCAGGCGCCGCGCCGCGCGAAGATTACGATCTGAACGTCTACAAAGACCAATTGAGCGAGGTCGACAAAGATCTGGAGCGGGGCCTTGTTAGCGACGCCGAAGCCGTTGCCGCTCGCACCGAAATCAAACGCCGCATGCTGGCGATCATTCCGTCAAATCAAACCGATGCTGCTCAGGAAGGTGGCCGCGGAGTGATGATCGGCATCGGCGCGTTTGTCTCAGTTAGCGCGATTGCGGGATATCTGTGGCTGGGTTCCCCGAACCAACCGGACGTCCCCTTCGCCTCCCGCAATGTTCCGCAACAGACGGCAAGCAGCGCGCCCGGCCCCACGCAAGATGGGGGATTGGGCAGCGTTGTTACCAGTCTTGCGGAACGTTTGAAAACCAATCCCAACGACATGCAAGGCTGGATTTTGCTAGGTCGGTCCTACATGTCGATGGAACGACCAAACGACGCGGCCGAGGCATTTAAACGTGCCATAGACTTGGGCGGCAACCGACCTGATGTTATGGCCGATTATGCTGAAGCGTTGGCGATCGCAGCGGACAATGCGGTGCCGGCAGAGGCTCGGCTGACTTTTTTCCAAGTTCTGAGCGATGATCCTTATAATGTCAAAGCGCGGTTTTATTTAGGCTTGGATCAAGCGCAGCAAGGAAATTTCCGAGACGCCATGCAACAATGGACCGACTTGATCGCGGTTTCTCCGCCGGGTGCACCGTGGATCGAACAAGTCCGCAGTCAAATTGCCAAGGCAGGTCGATCCGGCAAAGTGGATCCCGGTACGATTAAGCCTTCTAAGGCAGCGCTTGCGTTTGCCAAAGTTAGACCGGCCCCACCACCCCAACCAAAAATGCCCCCTGCCACTGCGGCAGCTCCCAGTTCAACTCCAGGCCCCACCCAAGAAGACATGAAGGCCGCACAGGAAATGTCGTCGGAGGATCGTCAAGCAATGATCCGGTCGATGGTTCAGCGCTTGGCCGATCGTTTGGAAGAAAATCCCAACGACAAGCAGGGATGGATGCGTCTCGCGCGGGCGTACGAGGTGCTGGGTGAAAAAGAAAAAGCGAAGAAGGCACGAGAACGGGCGGCGGCGGTTAAGTAGCGGGTACGCCCGCAATGCCTTTCTCAATTAAGGCGCCAATTTGGGGGTCTAATAATCCCAACTCCTCCGCCAACACCTGCTCTGTATGTTCCCCTAAAATGGGTGCTCCGCCGGGGGAAGTTCGTTCCGCGCCAGAAAAATCTATCGGGCTTCCCGCCGTCAGGACTTTGCCAATCCCCGGATTGAGAACGTTTTCGAACATTGGGTTGTTATCTGAGACCCTGGGGTCTTCCTCAACCACTTGAGAAAAAGATTGGTAGGGTCCCCAGCAAACACCAGCTTCATCAAAAGTTTCTCTGATATCTTGAAGAGTACGCAAATTGACCCAAGGTTTGATCAAGGCGACGATCTCGTCTCGCCCTGCCCATCTATCGGCTTCGTCTTTCAGGTCCCACCCGTTAGCTGCTTCCAATAGGGCGACTTCCTTGGCAATCCCCACGGCCTCGACGAGCACGCTCCAATGGCGCGGCGTAAAGGCGGTGACAACGACCCGTCGGTTGTCTTTGGTTTCAAAGTCATGAGAAAACGTGCCGTAGACATGATTGCCGGTTTTCGGACGTTCGGCGTTATTGATTTGAACTTCACCAATAAATCCCAATGCGCTCAACACATGGAATGGAGCATCTGATAAAGCCAGTTTCACGAACTGTCCGTCGCCGGTGTCTCTGCGATGACGTTCCGCTGCCATCAAGCCATTGACCGCTTGTAGTCCTGCGATGAGGTCCCAGGCTGGCAGAACGCTGTTCACCGGTTGATTGTGATCTATGGGACCGGTGATTGACGGAAATCCAGCAGCAGCGTTGACCGTGTAATCAAGCGCCACCGAGCCATCCCGATTACCGGACAGGCTCACCATGATCAGATCGTTACGTTTAACTTTCAGGGTTTCAAAGTCGAGCCATCCCCGAGCAGGCAAGTTGCTGAGCACAATCCCCGCACCTGGGTCCGACCGGGTCATTAGGGCGTGGGCGATTTCTTGGCCTTCCGGGTCGCGCACATTCAGAGTGACTGATCGCTTACCTTTATTCAGTCCTGCCCAATACAAACTTCGCCCGTTCTCCGTCAGCGGCCAGCGGTTGTAATCGAGTCCACCGCCGATGGGATCAATGCGAATGACGTCGGCTCCCATTTGCGCCAGGGTTAGCCCAGCATAGGGGGCCGCAATAAATGCTGTGGCTTCGACGATTTTCAGATCCGACAGCAGGGCGGTCATTGTTAACTGGCTTCCAGCTCGTTGATTGCTTCCGCCATCGCAACCAACTGCTTAGCACTTTCGACGTGCAGGTTTTCGACGAGCTTACCTTCGACCACGACGACTCCCTTGCCTTCTTTCAAAGCACCGGCGTGGGCCTCAATGATTTTGTGGGACCAAGCCAGTTCATCTTCGCTGGGACCAAATACTTCGTTGGCGGCGGCGATGGTCTTGGGATGAATCAGAGTCTTGCCATCGAAGCCTAATTCCCGACCTTGAATACAGGACGTGCGAAAACCGTCGTCATCGTTTAGGTCCAGATGTACGCCATCAAGCACAGCCAACCCCGCCGCCCGTGCTGCGAGAACGCACATGTTGAGGGTTGTCATGAATGGCAGCCGCATTTCCGTGTGCGCAGCGCCCAGGTCTTTGGCCAGGTCAGACGTGCCCATCACGAACGCGCCCATGCGCGGGTGTGAGTCCGCAATTTCTTCGGCATGCAGGATCGCCCGCGGGGTTTCCATCATGCACCAGATTGCCATGGTCTCAGGCGCGCCGACGCTGTCCATGATGTTTGCTGCCTGGTGTACGGCTTCGGCGCTGTCGACTTTGGGGATCAGAATGGCATCGGCATTAGTACCTGAAATAGTTGCAATATCATCGAAGCCCCAAGGCGTGGTCAGGGCGTTGACCCGAACCGCCAGTTCTCGTCCACCGTAGCCGCCCTCGCCTAATGCCGCGACAATCTGTTGGCGGGCATCGGCTTTGGCGTCTGGTGCGACTGAATCTTCCAAATCAATGACCAACGCGTCTGCCGGTAGGGTTCGGCCCTTATCCAGAGCGCGGGCGTTTGAGCCGGGCATATAGAGGACACTGCGACGAGGACGGGATGAGTTGGTCATAATTAGGCTCCTTTATTAGCCACGAACGAAATTTTTTTTGCAGGGTAACCTACAAGTCCTTGGGGCTCAATTCCAAAGCTACCACAAGGGGTTGGGGGTCTGAAAATATGCCGGATAAAGCGACATTTCCCATAACGAATTGTTAAACCTAGGCATGCTTCCTTAGTAGTCTCCCAAGCGCATTTGGGGCGGGGCCTAAACTTAAAACGGTTTACAAATGAACTTCGTTAATACCGAGCAGCAACCGACAGAGAAGAACCAACTGAGTAAGGGATTAACCGTCCCTAGCGCGGCGGATAAGGCACCTGGCTATCTTGAAAACCTCAAGTTTTTAATCGTCGATGATAATGCCTTCATGCGGTCGATTGTTAAGAACGTTTTGAATTCTCTCGACGCGCGTTATTTCCGTGAAGCGGCAGACGGTGCGGAAGCGCTAAAAATTTTGCAGAGCGGCTTTACTCCTGATATCGCCATTGTAGATTGGGAAATGAAGCCACTGGACGGCATTGAGTTGGTTCAAATGATTCGCACTGCACCCGATAGCGCCAATCCGTTTTTGCCCATCATTATGCTTTCTGGACATTCTGAAGTGAGCCGTATTCTGCAAGCCAGGGATGCTGGTGTGAATGAATTCGTGGTCAAACCGATCTCTGTTAAATCGCTGTTTAGCCGAATTGATTCGCTCATCAACAAGCCTCGGAAATTTATCAGGGCAGGCAGTTTTTTTGGTCCTGATCGCCGTCGCCGCACAATTGATGTTGGAATTTCAGACCGGCGCGGCGAAGCAGCCCCTGACCAAAGCCAAAGCCTGACCACCGATCAGGTGTCCGAACTTCTCGCGCAATAGAATTCTTAGCAATCCATTAACTGAATCGCTCTAGAGTATAACTCTGCGGTTTTACCGCGGCCTCAGAACGAGGCTAAATCTTTAGAATAGAGAGACAGTACCGTGACTTATATTCGATCAAATTTTCCGCCCACCGGGTTGGAGGACCTTCGTGTCCTTCTCGTCGATGACAACGAGCTTACCCGCCGAATGATGGAGCGTGTTCTCCGAGCCTTTGGCATCACCCAAATTTGCCATGCGTCTGACGGCGAAGAAGCCTTGGAAACTGCGCGCCTGTATTTTCGCCCGAACGTGATTATTACTGATTGGGACATGAAGCCCATGAACGGTTTGACGTTCGTGTCTGAACTTCGGATGACCCAGCCTTCTAGCGTGAATATACCTGTTGTGATGGTTTCTGCTCGTACAGGGGAGAGTGCTATTCGTTCAGCCATGGATGCAGGCGTTGACGAATACCTGACCAAGCCTATCGATCCGACAGCGCTTTATCACGTGCTAGCCCAGGTCACCGGGAAGATGGGTTTGGGACAGGCCAGCGTCGCACCTTGCGCCGCAGCCCATCCGTAATCCAGCTTCTTAAGCCGCCTTCTGTAGGTAGCTTGCAATCAGCTCTTCAGCAATTTGGATGGTGTTGAGTGCGGCACCTTTGCGCAGGTTGTCCGCCACCACCCAAATGTTAAGCCCGTTCTTAATCGTCGGGTCTTTCCGGATGCGACTAACGTAGACCGCGTCTTCACCAGCGCACTCAACCGGGGTCACGTAGCCTTCATCCGCGCGGTGATCCACAACAACGACGCCAGGCGTATTTTTCAACGCGTCGCGGGCTTCCTCTTCAGAAATCGGCTTTGCAAATTCGATGTTGATCGCTTCGGCATGGCCAATAAATGTTGGAACACGCACACAGGTTGCCGTCAAATCTATCGCCGGGTCGAGAATTTTCTTGGTCTCTGCCGACATCTTCCATTCTTCCTTGGTCGAGCCATCATCCATGAAGATGTCGATGTGGGGAATGCAATTAAACGCGATCTGCTTTGGAAAAATTTCTTGATTGTCGTGCGCCGGTTGGTTTACGAAAATGCCCTTGGTCTGATTAAACAGTTCATCCATGGCGTCTTTACCACTACCGGACGTGGACTGATAGGTCGAAACCACCACGCGCTTAATCGATGCCAGATCGTGCAGCGGCTTTAGCGCTACCACCATCTGAATGGTCGAACAATTCGGGTTGGCAATAATGCCGCGCTTGGTGTAGCCGGCAATAGCGCCGGGATTAACTTCGGGTACAACCAACGGCACATCCGGGTCCATACGGAACTGAGATGTGTTGTCAATGATCACAGCCCCGGCTTTGGCGGCCTTGGGGCAGAATTCAGCGGATACCTTGGCCCCCGGTGAAGACAGCACAATATCGGTGCCGGTGAAATCATAGTCAGCAAGGTTTTGGACCTTTAGGTCGTCATCGCCACAGGATACTTCTTTGCCAACCGACCGCGCAGAGGCAAGTGCCACCACTTCATCGGCAGGAAATTCTCGTTCACTCAGTGTGTTCAGCAGTTCACGTCCCACGTTCCCCGTGGCACCGACTACCGCAACTTTGTATCCCATAACAACTCCTTCAAGCACCAGACATCAGGAACGCCTGATAACAACATAGACTCTGATTTTAACAGATTTTCCAGCGGGGCGGATTTTTATCAGCCTAACTCTCTTTGGACAAGGGAGTTATTTCTGAATCTGGGGTGGTGACGTTGGTTTTATGACGGCGACAAGAGGCCGATGATCACTGCCAATATCAGGCCCGACAGTGAGGGATGTAATATCCAGCCCAGATGTAGGTAGGATATGATCAATTGGAATCCGTAATTGCGAGGGCGAAAAGGGTCCCCATGTTGGCAAAAAACCTCGGTTTTTCCGAGGATCATTCAACCCAGCAGTTTCTAAAAATTGTTTGTATGCGTGGGAAAATGGTGTGGTGTTTAAATCACCTGCGACCAGGGTTGGGCCGGGCCGGCTTGAGACCCAATTTGCAACGGCCTGTAAATGGGCGTTTCTGAGTCGAAGTCTCTCTATACCAACGGGCGGTAACGCGTGAATTGCAGCAATATGATAAGTCTGGCCCTTAATCGATAACTCAAAAAGCAGACTTGGAATGTTCTGATTCTTTAGGAAGTAGCGGGTTTCTGCGGCTTTTATAGAATTTTTAGAAAAAACCATCATTCCGAAATGTTGGGCGCGAGATACAAACAGTTTATAGGGATAAATTTCGTTCAGGGGGCTCATGGCCTGAACCCAGCGGTCGTTGGTCTCGATAAGGACTAAAAGATCTGGGTTCTCTTTTCGGGCGAAGGAAAGAACGGCGTTATGGTCGCGGTTTGCCGTAAGGATGTTTGCCACTGCAACTTTAAAAGACCCTCTCGTCGAAGCTTGGGCACCACCGGTCGGCAAGTAAGACCACAATACCAAGCCATTTATAACGGCTGCACCTAAGAACATATTGGTTGCCCACTTGGCACGTGTCCCCATGCACATAATCAAGAGGCAGGTAACAAATCCTATGATTGCAGCGCCAAAATATTGGAAGCGGAAATGCGACAACAGGTCGATGATCAAATTGTTGGTTGGTAAAAAAGCGCTGGCCGAGACGATTAAAAGCAAGGCGGCGCAGATAAATATGGGGCGTTCAAGTTTCATCATTTTAGCGTTTTTACTGTGAAGCCTCATAGAATAGCGAATATTACGGCAAAAAAAGGGTGGACTGCCAAGTCCACCCTTTTTCATCATTTACGCAAATTATTCAAGCTATGCCGCCAACTTATCCAATTCACCAATTAGGGTTTCGCCCATGACTTCGGTGGAGACCTTGGCCTTGCCGGGCTGCATGATGTCTGCGGTGCGCATGCCACCATCGAGGACGTTCTTAACCGCCTGCTCAATCATGTCAGCGTCTTCACCCATGTCGAAGGAATAGCGCAGGCACATGGCATAACTCAGCAAGGTCGCCAGCGGATTGGCAGCACCTGTACCGGCGATGTCGGGGGCGGAGCCGTGGACTGGCTCAAACATGGCCCGGCGACGCCCGCTTTCGTCGGCTTCGCCCAAGCTGGCCGATGGCAACATGCCGAGAGAACCCGTACACATCGATGCTTCGTCAGACAGGATATCACCGAACAGATTGTCAGTTACAATCACGTCGAACTGTTTGGGATTGCGGACCAACTGCATGGCCGCGTTATCGGCGTACATGTTTTCGAATTCCACATTCGGGAATTCGGTTTTGTGGACGTGTTCGGCTTCTTCGCGCCACAGCACACCTGCTTCCATGACGTTGGCTTTTTCGCACGACGTCACTTTGTTGTTGCGCTTTTCAGCCAGTTCACAGGCGATCCGAACGACCCGACGAATTTCATTTGTGGTGTATCGGTGAGTGTTGATGCCAACCCGTCCGCCGCCTTCAGGATCATCCTCAACGCCGCGGGGTTGACCGAAGTACATGCCGCTGGTGAGTTCACGAACGATCATGATGTCGAGACCCTGGACGATTTCGAGTTTCAGGGTCGAGGCCTCCGCCAACGCATCAAACACGATGGCCGGACGTAAGTTCGCGAAAAGGTCCATTTCTTTGCGGAGCCTTAGCAGGCCGCGTTCTGGCTGCATATCAAAGGGCAAGGTTTCCCATTTAGGCCCCCCGACAGCGCCAAGAAGAACCGCATCCACACCCATGGCATCGGCCATGGTGTTGTCATGCAAGGGGGTGCCGTAGCGATCATAGGCCGCACCGCCGACATCGTCTTCTTGAATGTCGAAAGAGACATGGCGGCGTTTGTCCATCCAGTCGATGACGCGACGGACTTCGACCATGCATTCACGACCAATGCCGTCGCCGGGTAGGATGAGAAGTTTCTTATTTCCGGCCATGGTGCTGACCCTTTCTTAATTTTCTTGTTTGTAAAAGTTTAGCCAGCTAACCAGGGCTCTGACGCCTTCTTGCCGTCTTCGAATTTGGAGATGGCATCGTCTTTTTTCATCGTCAGGCCGATATCGTCCAAGCCTTCCAACAGGCATTTCTTTTTGAACGGATCGAGCTCAAACGAAATGGTTCCGCCATCAGGACCGGTAATAGTCTGTGCTTCCAAATCCACTGTGATGGTGGCATTGGCACCACGCTCGGCATCTTCCATCAACTTGTCCACGTCTTCCTGCGGCAACTTGATCGGCAAGACGCCGTTCTTAAATGAGTTGTTGTAAAAGATATCGGCGAAGTCGGGTGCGATCACACAGGTGATGCCGAAATCCAACAAGGCCCAAGGAGCATGCTCGCGACTGGACCCACAGCCAAAATTATCACCAGCGACAATAATCTTTGCGTCACGGTAGGCCGGTTTATTCAGTACGAAATCTTCGATCTCTGAACCATCATCGTTAAACCGCATCTCAAAAAACAAACTTTTGCCGAGACCGGTGCGTTTGATGGTTTTCAGGAACTGCTTGGGGATGATCATGTCGGTGTCGACGTTGATCATGTTCAGAGGAGCTGCGACTCCGGTCAATTGGGTAAACTTTTCCATTGCTTCTCTCCTTTCCTAGCTTAAGTCCCGGACATCGGTCAGATGACCTGTCACGGCGGCTGCGGCAGCCATGGCGGGGCTGACCAAATGTGTGCGTCCGCCTCGACCTTGGCGGCCTTTAAAGTTACGGTTGGAAGTGGATGCGCATCTTTCTTCCGGCTCCAATTTATCTTCATTCATGGCGAGGCACATGGAGCATCCGGGCTCACGCCATTCAAAACCAGCTTCGAGAAGAATTTTATCAATGCCTTCTTCCTCTGCCTGTTCCTTGACCAAGCCGGAGCCCGGAACTGCCAAGGCGCGGACGCCATCGGCGACTTTCTTTCCTTTGGCAACCGCCGCTGCGGCGCGGAAATCTTCGATGCGACCATTTGTGCAGGAGCCGATAAAGACCGTATCCACGGCGATTTCATTCAGCGGTGTGCCCGCATCCAAGCCCATGTATTCCAAAGACCGTTCGATGGACTCACGCTTTAAATCGTCGCCTTCATCTGCCGGGTTGGGAACAGCGCCCGTGATCGGCAGCGCGTCTTCCGGGCTGGTACCCCAGGTGACGTAAGGAATGATATCAGCGGCATTCAAGGTTACTTCCTTGTCGTAGCTTGCACCCTCGTCAGATACCAAAGTCTTCCAATAGGTCACAGCAGCTTCCCACTCTGCACCCTTGGGCGACATTGGGCGGCCTTTGAGGTATTCGAATGTCTTGTCATCAGGCGCAACCAGACCCGCGCGTGCGCCCCCCTCAATGGTCATGTTGCACATGGTCATACGGCCTTCCATCGACAAATTACGAACTGCTTCGCCCGCATATTCGATGACGTGCCCGGTACCACCGGCAGTCCCAATGGTGCCGATGATTGCCAGGATCAAATCCTTCGCCGTGACACCAACAGGTAATTCTCCGTCGACCGTGACCCGCATGTTTTTGGCAGGGGTCTGCAACAAGGTTTGTGTCGCCAGAACGTGTTCGCACTCAGACGTCCCAATGCCGAACGCCAGCGCGCCGAACGCGCCGTGGGTCGCGGTATGGGAATCACCACAGACGATGGTTGACCCCGGCAAGGTGAAGCCTTGTTCAGGGCCAATGATGTGGACAATGCCTTGGCGGATGTCGTTCATATCAAACAGCTGAACGCCAAACTTCTTACAATTCTTTACAAGCTCTTCCACTTGGATGCGGGATTCTTCTTCGGTGATGCCACCAGAGCGATCCGTCGTCGGAACGTTATGGTCCGCGACTGCCAATGTCAGGTCCGTCCGACGCACTTTGCGTCCGGCCAGTGTCAAGCCTTCAAAGGCCTGTGGGCTGGTGACTTCATGAACCAAGTGGCGGTCGATGTATAACAGGCACGTGCCGTCATCTTGTACGTCGACCAAGTGGCTGGCCCAAATTTTGTCGAACATTGTCCGCGGACTAGTCATCCCGCAATCTCCTGTCTTGTTGCTTTATGGAAAAAGCGGACCGCTCCTTAAATCAGGAGCAGTCTCGCCTCGAACCTCTACTCTGTAGCTGCAGTTTCTGGCGCCGCTTCTTCTTTAGCCGCAGCTTTTTTCTTACCCTTCTTACCCTTCGAAGACTTGCCCTTGCTCTGAGCCTTGGCTTCAGCCGCTGTGGCTAGGTCCTGTTGGGTCAGCTTACCAGAATAACCATCAGTCTTCTCAGCGATCCGAGCAGACTTACCAGTACGGCCCCGAAGATAATATAGCTTCGCCCGGCGCACATCACCCCGGCGTACAACATCAATGCTGTCGATGGATGGGGAATAAAGCGGGAAGACCCGCTCGACACCTTCGCCATAGCTCAGCTTACGAACCGTAAACGAAGAATTCAGCCCAGAGTTTTTGCGCGCGATGCAAACCCCTTCATAGACCTGAATACGCTCGCGGGTCCCTTCGACGACCTTGACGTTCACTTTAACCGTGTCACCTGCAGCAAATTCTGGCACAGGCCGTTCACCGGTGAGTTTCGCCAGTTGTTCTTTTTCGATTTCTTCAATTATATTCATAGTTCACTTCCTTATATCTAAACCGTTTTTGCACCGGAGATTAATCCCGGCAACAAAATTTCTATTCAGCGGTATACCTGCTCCATAGATCGGGCCGCCGTTTCCTTGTCGCGGCTTCGGCTTCCGCCAATCGCCACGCGCGAATTTTTTCGTGGTGCCCGGATAAAAGAACCTCTGGCACAGCCCGGCCATCCCAATTTTGGGGCCGGGTAAAGTGGGGATATTCCAATAACCCCCGATTAAAACTCTCTTCCTCCAGCGACTTATCGCTGCCGATCACACCGGGCAGCAAGCGCACACAGGCATCAATCAGCGCAATCGCTGCGGGCTCGCCGCCGGACAGGACAAAATCGCCTAAGCTGATTTCTTCCACGTCATGTGCCTCCAGGACCCGGGCATCTACCCCTTCAAAGCGGCCACACAGAACAGTCATACCAGGACCGTCTGCCAGTTCCCGGACCCGTTCCTGATCAGCCGGACGACCACGGGGCGACAGATAAATGAGCGGAACGTTATCCGCTTTATCTTTAGCCGCACCAATCGCCGCGTCTACCACGTCGGGTCGCATCACCATCCCAGGGCCACCGCCGAAAGGCGTGTCGTCCACAGTGCGGTGTTTATCGCGTGCAAAGTCCCGAATGTCCACCGTTTCCAGCCTCCAACGACCGTCGTCAAGCGCTTGACCCGCGAGCGAATGGCCTAACGGTCCTGGAAACATTTCCGGGAACAACGTTAGCACTGTCGCCTTCCACGTGGCCTCCTGCGCTTTAGCCGTCATTTCGTCTCTTCTTCCTCTGGTTCCCCTGGTTCAAACAACCCGTCCGGGGGATCTATCACCACTCGGCCCTCGCCGATTAATATTTCTGGCACCACCTCTTTGGTAAACGGCACCAAAAAACTTACTTCCGCTTCGATCTCCAAAAAGGGGCCGGCACCATGGTCTTCAACCGCCGTGACCTTTCCAAGGTCGCTTCCATCCAATCCCACCGCTGTTAGACCAATCAGGTCTGTATGGTAGAATTCATCTTCTTCCGCATCCGGCAATTTGTCCCTGGAGACAAAAAGCTCGGTTCCTTTTAAAGCTTCTGCTGCCGTTCGGTCATTTACATCACCAATCCGGGCCAGCAGTTGGCCTTTTGCCGATCCGGTCACCTTGACCTTGAAGGTCTTAGTGCCGGTTTCACTCAGAAGCTCACCATACGTCGCGATATCCTTTGGCTCTGCGGTGAAGCTTTTAATTCGGACTTCACCTTTTAAGCCTCGGACCCCAGTGATAACGCCCACCAGGACCAAGTTATCGTCGACGCCGCTAATTAGCTCGCTGCCGCTTCTTCAGCGGGAGCATCTTCCGCCGGTTTTTCTTCAGCAGGCGCTTCCTCAGCAGCTGCCTCTTCCGCAGGTGCTTCTTCCACAGGTGCTTCTTCGGCAGGTGCTTCTTCGGCAGGCGCTTCTTCGGCAGGCGCTTCCTCAGCGGCAGTCTCTTCAGCAGGCGCTTCTTCAGCCGGAGCGTTGGCGGCTTCTTCTGCTTCCTTCAGGCGTTCCTGCGCTTTGGCTTTGGGCAGGTGCTGTTTGGTCTGCTCAGGGATTGCAGGCTTTTCACCCATGTTTGCATCAGCCAAGAAGCGTGCCACCCGATCGGACGGCTGGGCACCAACGCCGAGCCAGTATTTGATGCGTTCTTCATTCAGGGTCACCCGCTGACCGCTGTCTTTCGGCAGCATCGGGTCATAGGTGCCGACCCGTTCGATATAGCGACCGTCGCGGGGGCTTCTGCTGTCGGCAATGACAACGCGGTAGTACGGACGTTTTTTAGCACCACCTCTGGAGAGCCGAATTCTAATAGACATATTTTGCTGTTTCCTTATCTCTGTTCGATCTTTTGGTTGATTTAAGTGTCTTATCTAATGGGTGGCATAGGGGGCATCATGCCGGGCATCATTCCCCCCATGCCGCCCATCAGACCGCGTTTTCCTTTTTTACCCATCTTCTTCATCATCAACGTCATCTGCTTATATTGTTTAAGCAGTCGGTTGACTTCTTGAACCGTGGTGCCCGCACCGGCAGCAATCCGCCGTCTGCGCGACCCGTTCAAGATTTTCGAGTTTTCTCGTTCTTTCTGCGTCATCGATAAGATGATCGCTTCCTGACGGGCAATCATCTTGTCGTTAACGTTGGCTTCTTTAAGCTGGTTCTTGATCTTGCCAACCCCTGGCAGCATGCCAAGCAGGCCTTCCATATCGCCCATTTTCTTAATTTGGCCCAGTTGCTGGAGCATGTCGTCCAGGGTAAAGCGGCCTTTGATCAATTTCTTGGCCATGGCTTCGGCTTCTTCTTGGTCGATCTGCTCGGCAGCCTTTTCAACCAACCCAACCACATCGCCCATGCCTAAGATGCTGCCGGCAACCCGTTCAGCCTGAAAGCTATCGATGGCGTCCAGGCCTTCGCCGGTGCCCATCAGTTTAATCGGGCACCCGGTGACCGACCGCATGGACAACGCCGCACCGCCTCTTGCATCACCATCGACCCGGGTCAGGGCAATGCCGGTGACGCCAGCTTTCTCGTGGAATTCCTTGGCGACATTGACTGCATCTTGACCCGTCAAGGCGTCGGCCACCAACAAGGTTTCGGTTGGCGATGTCGCGGCGCTAACGGCAGCGACTTCATCCATCAATTTCTGATCGATGTGCAGACGACCGGCGGTATCCAAGACAACAACGTCGTAGCCTTCCTTGCGGCCTGTATCCATCGCCCGATTGGCAATCGCCAAGGGCTGCTCACCAAACACAACGGGAAGGGTCGCAACCTCGGCTTGTTCGCCAAGAACGGCCAACTGCTGCTGGGCGGCAGGACGGTAGATGTCCAACGATGCCATCAGAACTTTTTTCTTGTCACGAATTTGCAGCCGACGCGCCAACTTGGCACTGGTGGTGGTCTTGCCGGACCCCTGTAAACCAACCATCAGGATGGCGACTGGCGGTGTGCCGTTCAAATTAATTTCGTTTTCGCCGGCACCCAAGACGTCAACAAGGTTATCGTGGACGACCTTGATCATCATCTGGCCCGGCGTCACGCTGCTGAGAACTTCGTGTCCAACAGCACGCTCACGAACGGCGGCAACAAAGTCTTT
>JABJKH010000111.1 GCA_018660465.1 Rhodospirillaceae bacterium | reverse complement strand
TGAACCTCTGGCGACTGGCAGACCGGGTTACCATCCTTCTGCTTTGTTGAAGCTTTATATTTACGGCTACCTCAACCGGGTTCAATCGAGCCGTCGTTTGGAAAGTGAAGCGGGACGTAATGTTGAAGTGATGTGGCTGACGGGTCGCTTGGTTCCGGATCACAAGACGATTGCAAACTTCCGTAAAGACAATGGCAAAGCGATCCGTAAAGTCTGCGCTCAGTTCGTTGGCCTGTGTCGCCAGTTAAACTTATTCGCGGATGCAAGCGTGGCAATTGATGGTAGTAAGTTCAAAGCAGTGAATACCCGTGATAAGAACTTCACGCGGGGCAAGGTGAAGCGTCACATGGATCAGATTGAGGAAAGTGTTGCTCGCTATCTGCATCAACTGGACAGCGCAGATCGGCAAGAACCTTCTCGTGCGCGAACGATGACGACGGAACGCTTGAACAGCAAAATTGAGACGCTCAAAGACGAGATGCAGCGCTTGCAAAAGCTTGAAGCTCGGATGCTCGCAACGCCCGGCCAGCAGATATCCCTGACGGATCCTGATGCCAGATCAATGGCAACGAGTGGCCGGGGCAGTGGCATGGTCGCTTACAATGTGCAGTCCGCCGTGGATACCACGCATCATTTGATTGTTGCCCATGAGGTGACTAATTCTGGTTCCGACCGCTCCCAACTCTCGACCATGGCCAAGCAGGCGAAAGCAGCTCTTAAAACAGATAAGCTGGAGGTTGTTGCCGACCGGGGTTACTTCAAGAGCGAAGAGATCCTCGCCTGCGATAAAGCTGGAATTACAGTCACGCTTCCTAAACCACAGACCTCAAACAACAAAGCCAGGGGCCGTTTTGTTAAGCCGGACTTTCGATACGTGAGCGAAGACGATGTCTACATTTGCCCTGCCGGTGAGCGCTTAAATTATCATTTTACAAATGTCGAAGCGGGGCTCGCCTTGCGTCACTATTGGACGACCGCTTGCCAGAGTTGTGCCATCAAAAGCCAATGCACCACGGCTAAAGAACGCAGGATCAGACGCTGGGAACATGAACATGTTCTGGAGGACGTTCAGCGTCGTCTCGACGAGCATCCAGAGAAAATGCGCCAAAGACGTGAAACGGTTGAACATCCCTTCGGTACCATAAAATCCTGGATGGGATATACCCACTTCCAGATGAAGACCCTGAAACGGGTTGGCACGGAAATGGCGTTGCACGTACTGGCCTACAATCTCAAACGCGTCATGAACATCATCGGTATTCGCCCGCTGATCGCGGCAATGAGGGCCGTATAAGCGTTCATCGGCTTTGAATGAGCCAAATCCAACAAAAAACTAAATATAACGGCACATGCGGGCACCCCAACCCACGAGAGATAAAGAAAATGATAAAACCAAATTCTGAGCCTCAAAACCTATCGCCAGATTAAATTGCTTAAACAGCGAACGTTTTGACACAGCCTGGACCCGATGCGGACGTTCACTAATTCAGATATTATCAATCCGCTAATGAACTGCTATACATAAACTTGGAATTCCGGCCTTAGAATTAAAAGCGCAATTCTGAATTTTTAAGAGCCAAATTCTCCCCTACCGATAGCCAAAAAGGGGCTTGTTGCTCTAAGACTCGTGGCAAAACGGCAATTGCATCTTACATAGTACATATAACAGGTGTTTTCCAGTATCCTCTAAATTGAAAAATAATAAGGCATAAATTCGAAAATTGATTTGATCACATCTATAGGAGAGTTGTTATGGCAAAATTAAGCGTCCCCTTGTTGATAGTCTTTATTCTTATGGCTTATCCTGTCAACGCTGCACAGAGCGTTTTCACGTTCGGCTTCGTCCCACAGCAATCTGCGGCA
The DNA here is from genome assembly GCA_018660465.1 of Rhodospirillaceae bacterium. Lineage (NCBI taxonomy): Bacteria > Pseudomonadati > Pseudomonadota > Alphaproteobacteria > Rhodospirillales > Rhodospirillaceae > Rhodospirillaceae bacterium. The sequence continues at coordinate 5,258 of JABJKH010000111.1, read as the reverse complement.
GTGTTGGTAAAAAAATGGGGTCCGATTCTGCGCTATGTCAGCAAGAAAATCAGCCACAAAATTGCCTTTCGCACCGCTCCCAACATTCCGACCTTCGAACAAAGAGTTAGGGAAGGTCAGTACGATTTCGCATATATGAATCCAGCACACTACACGGTTTTTGCGAAAGACCCGGGCTATCGCGCGTTCGCCAAGCAGAAGGGGAAACGAATCAAGGGTATTTTAGTGGTGCGCAAAGATTCACCGATCAAGAAATTGGCGGAACTGACGGGTAAGACCCTCGCCTTCCCGGCGCCGGCTGCGTTCGCTGCCAGCGTTTTGCAGCGCAGTTACCTGTCTCAACAGGGTATTGCCATAACGCCTAAATACGTAGGCAGTCATGATTCTGTCTATCATGGCGTCGTCAAGGGACTGTACCCTGCCGGCGGTGGTATTCAGCGAACCTTTGGGACAGTCACGCCGAAAATCGGCGAGCAACTTCGGGTGCTTTGGACGACCAACGGTTATACACCGCATGCCTTCGCCGCGCATCCTCGTATATCAGCCGAAGTGGTGACGTCGGTGCAGCGTATATTGAGCAAAATGTTTGACGATCCGGCGGGCCGCAAATTGTTACAAGTCATTGGCTTCAAAAAGGGAGCGGTATCAGCAAGGGACAGTGACTGGGATGACGTTCGCAAACTTGGCATCACCAAACTTCCGAAATAAAGTATTCATCGCGATGCTGAAGGATATTCAGTTGTGATCCGTCTTATTCAGAACTCATTCGACCGATTGCCGTTTCGCTGGAAGGCGATATTATTTATTGCCACTGTTGAGGGGATCTTCAACATCATGTTCGCGTTCATCGTCGTGGGCGTGATGCAGAGTAATCTGGAAGAACAGTTTTTCAAGCGCGCAGAAATCACCGCTCAGCTATTCGCCACGACCACGGCGAACGCGGTACTCGCCACCGACATCGCTTCGCTGGAAAGCTTTATCGGCGAAGTCATGAAGAACGAAGATCTTTTATATGCTCGGGTTCGTGATACGTCAGGTGTATTAGCAGAACGGTCAAATACTCTGGCTCTGCTGGCACGCCCCTTCAAGGCTGACAGAAATCTTGGCACGGCCACAGACGATGTTTTCGACACCTTTGCCGCAATTACCGTGGACGGCGAAAAATACGGCCAGGTCGAGATTGGCCTGTCGACTAATCTCTTGGGCTCTACGATAAGGCAAATACAGCTGAAGGTTATTTTGATCGGCGCTGGCGAAATTCTGTTTTCGGCCATCGTTTCATTCCTGCTTGGCACGTTTTTGGTGCGACGCCTGATCGATCTTCAACAGGGTGCCCATGATATTTCGGAAGGAAAGATCGGGTTGCAAATTCCCGCCGAAGGCCAAGACGAGCTGGCTGAAACCGCCAAATCGTTTAACAACATGTCAACAAAACTGGCAACTGTCGTCGATGAGCTGCGCCAAAGCAATACGGAGTTGCATGTTGCCCGTGGCTATCTTCAGAAGATTCTCGATACCGCGCTCACCGGAATTATCGTAATCGACGATAGCGGCATCGTTGAAAGCTTCAATCCACATGCCGAGATCATGTTCGGCTATAGCGCGGATGAAGTTGTCGGGCGGAATATTTCAATGGTTATGCCAGAGCCTGATGCATCATCTCACGACGAATACATCCGAACATATTTGGAGACGGGCCACTCCGAAATCATTGGCCAGGGCCGGGAGGTTCAGGGAAAGAATAAGCATGGTGAGGCTTTCCCCATGTGGCTTGCCGTAAACGAGCTCCAATTGGGCGGCAAGACACGTTTTGTCGGCTCCACCGTCGATCTCAGCCAGATTAAAGCCACCGCCAAGGAGGCGGCAAAATCTGAATCAAAAAGTCGGGCCGTTCTGAGTGGCGCTCTGGATGCTGTGGTCATGATCGGTGGCAACGGTGATCAAGCGGACCGTATTATCAGCTGGAACGAACGTGCTGAGAAAATCTTTGGTTGGACGGCCGAAGAAGCCATCGGCCGGAATATCGCTGAAACCATCATTCCGCCTGCCCTCCGAGACGCACACCGTGCGGGATTTGAACGTTACCTGAAGACACGAGAACCAAATATCCTCGGCAAACGTTTAGAACTCGAAGGCCTGCGTAAAGACGGCACATCCTTTCCCTGTGAAATTACGGTTACAACCTCTGGTCTGCCGGATAATGAAATTTTCTTTGCTGCCTTTATTCGCGACATCACGAAGCAGAAGGCGGCGGGAGAAGCGCTCCATGCTGCCAAAGAAGAAGCAGAATTTCAGCGTCGCTCGGCGGAAGAATCCCGCGACCTTGCGGAACAAGCCAGTCAGGCAAAGTCGGAATTTCTGAACATGGTTAGTCATGAACTGCGCACCCCGACCCAGGGCCTGAAGGGACCGCTGGAGGAATTTGTCAATCAATTTCCGGACTTTGCCGGCATGCTAGATCTCTCGGATATCCTGCGCGACCTGGGCGGGTCGGAACACGACAAACTGCAAGCCGCCATGATATCGCTGCATGACGAGGTCACCGAAATCGCTGAAGGCGGCCTTCGTTCGGCGGAGCATCTGTTGAATCTGATCAATGAGATTCTGGACTATGGAAAGCTGGAATCAGGTAAGCTGGTAATGAATCCAGAGCCGCTGTTGGTAGTAACTGAAGCCGCCTCCGCAGTGGACATTATCCGCACCAAAATCGCCGACAAAGGGCTAGAGTTGCGCACCGAAATCCCGCTGGATCTACAGGTTTTCGCTGACCCCATGCGGCTCAAACAAATTCTTCTCAATCTTTTGGGAAATGCCGAAAAGTTTACCGAGGCCGGCTCGATTACTCTCTCTGCTGCCTTGGATGGGGAGTGGGTGCAGTTTAGTATTGAAGATACCGGCTGTGGTATTCCCGAGGACATGTATGAGGTTATCTTCAACGCTTTCGAACAAGTTGATGCTTCGCTCACGCGCCAAGCGGGCGGGACTGGGTTAGGGCTACCTTTGACCAGGGGACTAGTGATAAGCCACGGCGGACGTATCTGGGTGGAGGGAACCGAAGGCGTCGGCAGCACCTTCCATTTCACCTTACCGGCAACAGAGCATGCTGAAGTTTAGAATGGTGCCAGTATTTAGAGTTGAGGAGTAGACTGAATGAGCAACAAGCCTAAAATTCTCATTGTTGATGACGAGGCAGACAACATTCGAAAACCCTTGGTGCGCCAACTCCGCCGTGAGTTTCGCGACTACGAATTTTTGGAAGCCGAGAACGGCGAGATTGCCCTTGGCCTAATCGAGGAAAATCGCCCGGCGCTGGTTATTCTTGATCTGATGATGCCGGTCATGAACGGGATCGAAACCCTGAATGAATTGAGCAATCGGAAACTATTGGAAAGCACGCGGGTATTGGTCTATACGGCCGCAGCAGACAAGAAGGTGCGCACCCAGGCCCTGCAGATGGGCGCGTTGGATTACTTGGAAAAGACCGCGCCCATGGAAGAAGTCCATGCCCGCATCCGCAATTTTCTGGCGCTCAAGACATCGGAAGAAAGCCTGCTCGAAAGCCACTCGCAGACCATCAAGGTCATCGACACAGTCATTGGGCTTATCCGTGGACCGCTGGCCCTAGTTGCGCAGGCGATGGAAAATCAGCCGCAGGCCATTAAGGAATATGAGAAGCTGAAAAGCGTACCGAAAATCTTGGGGCAGTTCCGACGCTACTTAGCTCTGCCGGAACTCCAGGTTAATATAGCGCCGATCAATGTGTACACGATCATGGAAACGACCATAGTGGAATGTAAGGCACCCTTCCGCCAGCCTCCGTCGGGGCCTCTGCTTGACGGAATGCAGGACAAGACAGTCATGGGTGATGAGAAGCTGATCAAGGAGGTATTGAATATTCTTTTAGAAAATGCCGCCAATCATGCCCTTCCGGACACCGAGATAAAAATTTCCGCAATTATTAAGGGTGAAGACGTGGAAATTTCCGTGGACAACCGTCATGCCGGTATTGCGGCAGACAAGATCGATCTGCTTTTCACGCCCTTCGCGCTGCCCGATGAAGGGGGGGCGCGGGGCTTCGGTATCGACCTGGCGATCGCCGCCGCCATTATGGAAAAGCTCGGCGGTACGATCGGTTGCGAGTCGAAAGAGAATGATTGGACCAGCCTCAAGATCGGTCTACCTGTCGCGTCTGCCGATGCTCTGAAGGCTTCGCCTAAGAGAACCTAAATGTCGCCTTGTGGCTATTAGCAGACTCTATCAGAGCTCGCTACTAACGTCTGCTTTCTGGGGGCGAGGCGGACATTCTAGGTCCGCTTTATCGTTGAGTGAGGCCAAGGGTTCTGGATTAACTTCTAGTGTTCCTTCTCCTTCGGCAACGAAGGCACATTAGAAGTTTTCAGGGGCTATTTGACCAACCAATCAATAACTCCTGTATTAGGTCCTCTATCGCCGCATGGTATTATAAGCCCATTATGGATTCGCATTTGGTGATAGACGAACTCACCATATCTTGATGACTAATATTCAAATGGCTGGATTTCTAATCAAAGACACATTGACGTGGCATTATTTGTGCGGATTACCAACAGGTGAGACAATTACCGAACACGGTACTACAGCCACACGGATTACAAATGGTGATGTCCGTTACAGTGTCAACATCATGGTCGATGGCCAACGTATTCACCGCGTTATCGGTTTGGAAAGCGACGGCGTAACTCGAACCCAGTGTGAGGACTTCGTAGAAGCGAAGCTGACGGAAGCCAGAGAGGGGCGGTTGTCACTGCCCCAAGGCCGTAAGACCCATTTAACATTTTCGCAATCCGCAGACGAATTTATAAGACGATTAGAAGAAACGAGTGGAAAGAACATCAAAGCGAAGAGGCGTCAGTTTAGGATGCACCTAAAACCTTTTTTCAAGGGCCAACGCCTTAACTCAATTACCACCTTTACCGTGGATCGGTACAAAAAGCGTCGCCTGGACGCGGGCGCAAACCCCGGCACTATCAACCGGGAACTTGCCACGCTCTCCCATCTGTTTACCAAGGCCGTGCAATGGAAATGGGTTAAGGAGCGTCCCTGTTACTTTGAACTGCTGAAAGAAAGTAAGGGCCGGATTATAGCCCTCAGTGATGAAGAGGCTGACGATTTGCTAACCGCAGCCGTAGCAGATGAAGACCCAGACTGCTGGTTGTTTGTTCTCTTTGGCTTAAACACTGCTATGCGTCACGACGAAATTTTGTGCGCCCGATATGACC
>JABJKH010000110.1 GCA_018660465.1 Rhodospirillaceae bacterium | reverse complement strand
TCGACCTTGGCCAGATCATCGAAGGTGAACATTAGCGATTTGATCTTCTCAGCACTCTCTCGGTTGCGTTCTTCCAGTCCGCTCATGAACTGGTTCTCGGTATTCCGATCAAGGCCGTTGAAGATATCGGCCATCATCTCGTGGCTGTCTTGCTTGGCCGAACGCGCCAAGTTGGTCATGAATTCTGTGCGCAGCGTGCGTTCAACGTTATCAAGCACATCTTTTTGTACCGCTTCCATCCGCAGCATCCGCATGATGACTTCCATGGCGAAGTTTTCCGGCAGTAATGCCAACACCTTTGAGGCGTGATCAGATTTGATTTTTGAGAGCACCACGGCCACGGTCTGCGGATATTCGTTCTTGAAATAGTTGGCCAGAACCGCCTCGTTCACGTTGTCCAACTTGTCCCACATGGTGCGACCCGCAGGACCCCGGATTTCTTCCATGATCAAGTTGACACGTTCTTCCGACAAGCTCTGGTGGAGCAGGCGTTCCGTGCTGTCGAATGAGCCGGTTAAATTACCACCACCGCCGGAAAGTTGATCCGCAAATTCCACAAACAAACCTTCCACAGTGGTTGATTCAACACCCCCTAAGGTCGACATGCTTTGCGACAAGTCGCGGATTTCTTCGTCGTCCATTAACTCAAACAATTTAGCCGAATAATCAGGCCCCAAAGCCAGCATGAAGACCGCCGCTTTCTGTCCGCCATTGAGTTTTCGACTGTCACCTCTGAGTTTTGCCATGGTTGATCTTTCTTAACCGCAGTTTTGTTCGATAAAAAAGTAAATTAACTATAACAAATTTATAGCCTATTTACACGCTTTCCCAAGCGCAATTCAAGCCTAATTCACCGGCCGTATTGGCGATTGTCGCGAGGCATGCCCGCTCATTTTTAGGAGATATCGATAGATCAATTCGAATACGATAGGTGGCATTTTCATCGTCGCTCGATTTTTCCGCATTCAGGCGCACAATATTTGCTCTAAATTGAACAAAGACCTCGCTGAGTCGCGCAATTAACCCAGGGCGGTCTCCGCCACTCACAATAATTCGGTGGGTTATCGACTCAGAAGGATTTTCCAACGTTGGGCCTGTATAAGGAGCAACATTAACTTCTTCGTTTCCGAGCCCGAGTTGCTCTATGAGGGAGAACTGTAATTCATCCAATGAGAGGTCACTGGGAAAATCGCATACGGCTGTTAGTTTCGCCTGGTCACCAAACACGCGGAACACGGTGTCTTCCATGTTCGCACCCAAATCAAACAGGATTCCGGCGGTCTCTGAAACCAACCCTACCCGGTCTGCACAATCGATTGTTACAATACCCATGTTATCCATAATCTGGCCTCAATAAGATGATGTTAATCCTCTCTGTGCAAGTTAGCACTTCTGGAGCGTCAGGGAGAAGTGGCAGTTTGTTCTCCTGATTGTTATCATTTTCATAACGGTTCAAGATGAACCATGGAGAATGCAATGAATTGGAACGGAATCGTAGGCGCTGTAGCATGTATGGCAGGGTTGCTGTCAGCGGGTATTGCTGGCGCGCAATCGAGTTCTGGCGCAGCCACACCCTCAGCGCGTCCAACAGCCCAGGTCACGCAGTATACGCACCCGGTGCGAAAATTTATTATTGCAGTGCCACCAGGGGAAAAAGTCGTGCCCCGCGGAAAGCGACAGGATCTTATGATTCGATCACGCCGTGGATACGTGGTGAGCATTCAAACAGATGATCGCAACCGCACCATCGACCTAAAGCATATGATCGGCAAACTAGAGTCCCAGGAAATGGGCAAGGGCAAACGGTGGTCTCATAAAATTGGCGAACGATTTATAAATGTCGGCGGCCTGCCGGCCTATGATGCGATTTACGAGGGATCGAACATCCGGACGCGGACAGTCATTGTCAGGGGGGCAATAACAGATTTTGTTATCATGTTTGTGGCGGCACCTCGAACGTTCCCCTCCCTCAGCAATATATTCGATTGGGTGGTTGAGAATTTTCATCCGGCCCCACCCGAACTAGCAGGTGTTCCAAAGCCCTCCGCGCAAGCCATGGCACCAAGAAATTCGAAGGCCCCTGTAATGGCTCAGGCCAATCCGCCTGCTCAGGCGGCACTAAAACATTATGGCGGTCCTTTGGAAGGGTATTCGCTGAAGTATCCTGGGACTTGGGTGGCGTCTAACCCAAATCCCTCCACCGTCTATTTCAGCGGCCCCAAAGGTGCTGATACCTATTATACGTTAATTGGTGTGCGGTCTCTTCGTCCCAAAGCCAAGGGGCCTGACGACGCCGTGCGGAAGGTTCTGACGACGATAAAATCTGAGATAAAGGGGGCTGCAAAGAATCTCAAATCATTAGGAGAAGTGCCCTATCGATTTAAGGGAAAAGGGTTCTCCCTTCTGGGTCGAGAAATCATTCTAACGTATCATTTGCACGATCAGGAATACAAAAAGTGGACCTTGGTTTTACCGAGTGGCGTGGGTGACACGGTTCTGGCGTGGTCGTTTACTGCACCGGCTTATTTGTTCGAAAAGCACCTGCCAATGGCCCGAAAAGTTAAAGATAGTTGGTACATTCATGCGCCGCGGAAATAAGGAATTTCGGATAATGATATTTTCGAAAATAAATGTTATTGGCCCATTATTTCTTGGTTTGTTTTTGGTTTTGAGTGCCGCCGGGCCCTCCCAAGCCGCTGAGAAAAAAGCCAAAGCCTTTAATGTGCCGCCCGTGGATGCCTTGGTCGACTATTTCGAAGAGATTGTTTTTGGCTCGGATGTTGATCCAAAATATAAACTCAAGGTGATTACCAAATGGACTGAGAAACTAAAAATCAGTGTTCGAGGCAAGCCTTCCAAGGCAGTGATCGCGGCCCTGCAAAAGCATATCCAGGCTGTCCTTCCACTCGCTGGCATTGGCGCCAAGACGGTTAAAAAAGATGCAAATCTACAAATCACCTTTATTCCCAAAGGTGGCAAAATCAATCTTGGAAAGAAATCCATCACCGTCACCGGGCCTGGATGTTCATTCTTCAGCCAATCCAAAGAGGGAAAGATTTACCTCACTCAGATAATTGTGAACAACATAGGTGGCGATGATCAGATCAGCCATTGTCTCTTGGAAGAATTCACCCAAAGCCTAGGTCTGCCCAACGACAGCGATAACCTCAGGCCTTCTGTTTTCAGTGAAAAAGACAAACTCCAAACTCTGACTCTCCCTGATAAAATCTTACTGAGCACGCTTTACCATCCCCGCATGATGCCCGGCATGAAACGCAAACAGGCCCTGTTGGTTGCCAGAGACATCATCGGTGATTACCGCAAAGGGATGGTATTGATGGTGCAGTCGATTAAAGGGCGTTAAGTCTAGTCGTGCAAAAGCGCATGCGATTTTTGAATAATTCTCTCTGTCTCCGACCATAATTTCAGCGATTCGAGAGTCTCAAAGGGATACCAAGCCGCCTCCATCGCATCGCTGCCGCCTTGTGGTTCGCCTGATACCCATTTGGCGTAGACGTCAACCAGGGTGTAGTGCTGCTTCACCTTGCCTTCATCATCGTGTGTGATCGAATCGACGACATCGACGAGCCCCAGGACTTCGACGACCATGTTAGTTTCTTCGAAGGTTTCGCGCTTGGCGGTTTCGAAATAGGTTTCGCCCAGTTCCTGTGCGCCGCCCGGCAGGCTGAGTCGCCCTTTGCGCGGTGCTTTGCCTCGTTTTATGAGGCAGAACTGATTTTCCTTCCAAATTACGATGCCGACACCGACCAAAGGGTGGGAGGGATAAAATCGTGACACGGGCAAGATACCTTTTGTTGGGACACTCTAGGGGTAAGTTATGGTTGTTCTTTGGGCAAGGGAACACTTATGGATAGCTTCTTTGTTAATCTACAGTAATATGGTGCCAACTATTTTCGAACATTTTCGTCAAAATGCACCAATGAGGGGCCAGAGGACATGAATACGCAGGTTCTGGATAGAAAGACCTTTCAGCAAGGGCAGTCAGTCTTTGAGCAAGGAGAGACCGGCACAAGCGCCTATATCATTCAAGATGGCGAAATCCAGATTGTTCGGAACTTTGAAAATGAAGACACCGTTTTGGGGACGATTGGCAAAGGGGGAATATTTGGTGAAATGGCTTTGGTCGACGATCAACCCAGGATGGCCAGGGCGGAAGCATCTGCGCCCACAACGGTGATTGTGATATCTCGGGAAATTTTTAACCAAAAACTACAGAAAACTGACCCTTTCATACGCGGCCTATTAAATATCTTTGTTGATACCATCCGGCAGCGTGATTGATTTTTTCCTCTCAGATACCTTCTTGGCGGCGTTAATACTTTAATTATTTGATACTGGCATTGTGCGGATATGGCACATCACCCTATACCATGGGCAATGGCAAAGGCTGAGTTAGAAGCCGATTGGAACAAAACATATGGTTCAAGATAAAATAAAGACGTCAAAAACTGGCGACGGCAAATCTGCTCATGCGCCCAGGCGTGGACTAGGCGCACGCCTGCGCGGGTATTTTTTGGCGGGTGTCTTGGTGACCGTGCCGATTTCACTGACGTTTTATCTGGTTTGGGTCTTTACGAAATTCGTCGACCGCTGGGTCGCGTCTCTGGTTCCTGATTTTTACAATCCGGAAGCCGATGTCCCGTTTGGACTTCCTGGTGTTGGTTTGATTGTCGTTGCCGTAGTGATGATCCTGATTGGTGCCGCAACCGCTGGCTTCGTTGGGCGGTTCTATCATCGGGTGGTGGACAACCTCTTAGCGCGATTGCCGGTAGTGCGCGGCGTCCACAGCGCGATTAAGCAAATTCTGCAGACTGTATTTTCCAAGAAATCCAATGCGTTCCGGGAAGCTGTATTGGTCGAATACCCCCGCCGCGGCATCTGGGCGATTGCCTTTATCACCGGAAAGACAGAGGGCGAGGTACAAAACCTGACGGTCGAGGAATGTATCAATATCTTTATTCCGACGACGCCGAACCCGACCTCTGGATTCCTGTTATTTGTCCCTAAGAAGGACCTCGTGACGCTCGATATGCCCGTCGAAGAAGCGATCAAGATGGTCATTTCGGGTGGTATCGTCACGCCGCCTGACCACCGTCCGCTCGAAGAACAGAAAATACCGAAAATCTCGGCGACGACGTATGAGGACATGGATCTTTTACGAGAGAAAGAGGGCACGCCTATCTTGGTTGCTAAAAAATAATAACTCTATCCCGACTGCAAAAACTTCACCGCAGCGTCTCTCTCGAACAAATAGAGCAACGTTCTAAGCGCTTGGCCGCGTTTGTCTTTAAGCTCTGGGTCTTTGGATAGTATCAGTGCGGCATCGTCCCTGGCCGTCGCTAGTAATTCCCCGTGAATGGTTAAATCTGCCAGTCTGAACTCTGGCAAACCGCTTTGGCGGGTGCCCAGCAGTTCACCCGCTCCCCGCAGACGGAGATCTTCTTCCGCAATAACGAACCCATCATTGGTTTCACGCAAAATTTTTAGCCTCGCACGGGCTGTTTCGGTTAGGGGAGGGGCATAGAGTAGCAAACAGGTGGAAGGACGTTCGCCGCGCCCGATGCGGCCTCTCAACTGATGTAACTGAGCAAGCCCGAACCTTTCGGCGTGTTCGATCACCATGACGGTCGCCTCGGGAACATCAACGCCAACTTCAACAACCGTTGTGGAAACCAGGATATCAACGTTACCCTTGGCGAATGCCTCCATGACAGCGTCTTTTTCCGGTCCCTTCATGCGTCCATGGACCAAGCCCACACGATCCCCGAACAAGTGTTTCAGGTGATCATAGCGTTCTTCGGCAGCTGCGGCGTCAATGACTTCGGATTCTTCCACCAACGGACACACCCAAAAGACTTTTGATCCTTCATTTAATGTTCGCCGGATTGCATCGACAACATTGTCTAGCCGTTCAAGAGGAAGCACACGCGTATCAATCGGTTTGCGGCCAGCTGGCTTTTCCAACAGGCGAGAGACATCCATGTCACCGTAGGCCGTCAGCATCAGGGTCCGGGGAATGGGTGTTGCGGTCATAACAAGCATATCCACCGCGGAGCCCTTAGCCGCGAGTGTCAGGCGTTGGTGCACGCCGAATCGGTGTTGTTCGTCGATGACTGCGAGACCCAAGTTCTCGAATTCCACGTCGTCTTGAAACAAAGCATGGGTGCCGATGGCAATGTGGGCCGCACCGCTGGCGAGTTTTTCCAGTATGGCATCTCGGGGCTTACCCTTATTTCGACCGGTTAAGAGGACTACTTCCAATCCTGCCGCCTTTGCCAATGGCTCAATGGTTTCAAAGTGTTGGCGGGCAAGTATTTCGGTTGGGGCCATAATAGCAGTTTGATACCCAGCCTCCACCGCGCCCAGCATCACCATCAACGCGACCACGGTCTTGCCGCTGCCGACATCCCCTTGCAGCAGCCGCATCATGCGGTCGTCACTCGACATGTCGGTCTTGATTTCTGTGAGCGCGGTTTCTTGGGATGAGGTCAAGGCGTAGGGGAGGGTGTCGAGGACTTTGCGGCAGAGACTGCTGTCTCCTTCGATAGAACGGCCTTTCAGGCGGCGCATGTTGGCGCGGACGAGTGCGAGGGCTAATTGGTTCGCCAGAAGCTCATCATAAGCGAGCCTGGAACGAGCTAAGGACGTTGGTTCCAGGGACTTTTCATCCTCTGGGGCATGACCGGACATTAGCGCCGGGTGCCACGCGGGCCATTTCTGCTGATTTAGGTAGGACTCGTCGATCCATTCCGGCAACTCTGGGGCACTTTTAAGGGCGGCGCGGAGGATCTTCCCCAGAACCTTCAGCGACAAGCCTTGGGTGAGGGGATAAACCGGCTCCACCGCCTGCATTTGATCGCGCTCTTCTAGTGTACAGATGTGATCTGGGTGGGTGATTTGAATTTCTTGGCCGAATTGTTCGACTTTGCCGCTGACTACCCGTGTTTCTCCCTCAGGTAGAGATTTCTTGAGATAATCGCTATGGGCATGGAAGAAAACCAGAGTTAGGGTGCCGCTCTCATCGGAGCAGAAGACCTTATAAGGGAGGCGTTTTTGGGGTGGTTTTCTATGCTGATCCACTTGCAGGGTTAGGGTGGCAATGCGCCCGGATATAGCTTCAGCGACCTTTGGGGAATAGCGTCGGTCAATGATGCCGCTGGGCAAATGCCAGAGCAGATGATGGATTTCCGGTCCGGCTAGTGTCTCCAGAAACTTTGCATTGCGTGCGCCTACGCCAGGCAAGTTTGTGACCGGTTGAAACAGGGGATATAGGACTTCAGGACGCATACGCTAATCTTACGTGCTGACATAGCTCCCGGGAAGTTTTATATCGGGGGATTAATGTTGAAGGGTGTGAGAACATGGATGACCGGCGCAAGCGCATGAAGTTTCGTTTTAACCATATGGGAATGGCGGAAAACGATGTGCTATTTGGATCGTTCGCCAATGCTCATTTGGAAACGTTAAGCGACGAACTTGTTGATCAATTGGAAGCCTTGTTGGACGTCAATGATAACGACTTGTTTAACTGGGCTGCGGGACGGGAACCAGTTCCAGAAAAATACGACAATGAGATATTTAATTTAATACAAAACTTTAAGTTAAGCTTATAATAAATTGAATAAACTAAATAAAATTATAGATACCCTGGGAACATCTCTTGTTGCTGGTGCCCCGGCTGGGTTTGATGCATTGGTCTTGGCGGAGATGGCCCGGGAGAGCGCGTCGCGCTTGAATTCGCCAATCCTGTTTGTGACATTGGATGATGTTGGCGTGGCGCGTATGAGTGCTGCGCTGGAATTTCTGGCTCCTGAGGTTGAACAAATCGAGTTTTCGGCGTGGGATTGTCTGCCCTATGACAGGGTATCGCCGAATTCTGAGATCGTCGGCCGCCGAATCGCCAGCCTGATCCATTTGGCGAAAGGAGAGGCACCAGGACCTGCTGGTGCAGTCGTTTTAACCACTGTATCTGCTGTTTTGCAGCGAATTCCGCCGCGCGATTCCTATAAATCATCTGCGATGACGGTTGAGGTTGGAGACCGACTTGACCCGAAAGACCTGACGACATTCCTGTTGAGCAACGGTTATGGGCGTTCTGAAACAGTGATGGAGCCCGGTGAGTTTGCAGTGCGGGGCGGGATCATTGATGTTTTCCCCCCTGGCCGTGATCTCCCTGTACGGCTGGATTTTTTTGGCGATGAGTTGGAGACAGCCCGCGCCTTCGATACGGTTTCTCAGCGCTCAAGCGATGACGTAAAGACTTTCGATCTGATCCCGGTCAGCGAAGTTCTGCTAAACGATGAAAGTATTTCCCGGTTCCGTTCTGGATATCGCAAGTTGTTTGGCGCTGTTGGCGGCGAAGACCCGCTTTACGAGGCGGTTTCGTCAGGCCGACGGATGATGGGCATGGAGCATTGGTTGGGTTTGTTCTACGACGAACTAGAGACGTTGGCGGACTATTTGCCCTCGGCCCCGGTTGTCCTGGATTATCAAACAGAGGAAGCCCGAGATGCACGGCTTGAACTGATTGGCGAGTATTACCAAGCTCGAAAGGACGTTTCAGGGGCCGCCCTAAACACCGACACGGTCTACAACCCAGTGCCGCCCGAAAAGCTTTATCTAAGCCCCACCGAATGGAACGAATTTCTTTTGGACCGGGCGACCGCGCAATTGTCGCCCTTTGCCTTGGCTGATGGTGCCGCAGGTGTGGATGCATTGGGACACCCCGGCAAGGATTTTGGCGATGCGCGTGTGCAATCAGGGCTCAATGTTTTGGATGCTTTGGCCGAACATATCGCAAATGAGATTTCCAAGGGTCAATCGATCGTGCTGGCCGCCCACACTGTTGGAACACGCGAACGCTTGTCCGTCGTCCTAAGGGATCATGGGGTTAACGGTATCGCCCTTGTCGAAGATTTAAACGCGGCAAAGAAACTTCCCGCCAAAAGTATCGCCTTGGCAGTGGCCGATATTGAACGTGGGTTTACGGGCCCTGGCCTGACGGTGATTTCCGAGCAGGATATCTTTGGCGAACGCCGTACCCGGTCCCATCAGCGCAAGATCAAACCTGAGAACTTCATCGCCGAAGCCTCGTCATTACAGGAAGGCGACTTGGTGGTCCATATGGATCACGGCATTGCAAAGTTCGATGCACTTGAGATTCTGGATGTTGCGGGCGCGCCTCATGATTGCCTGCGCTTGGTCTATGATGGTGGGGATAAGCTTTATCTGCCGGTCGAGAACATTGAACTCATTACACGTTATGGCTCAGAGCAAGCTGGTGTGCAGCTTGACCGCTTGGGTGGTGCCGGTTGGCAGGCACGAAAATCAAAGCTGAAGAAACGCATTCGCGATATGGCGGATGAGCTCATTAAAGTTGCCGCCGCCAGGAACCTACGCCATGCCCCCATCTTGACCTCCGGTGACGGCTCGTTCGATGAATTCTGCGCGCGTTTCCCCTATACGGAGACCGAAGACCAACTGCGCACCATCAGCGACACCCTGGGCGACCTGCAAGGCGGTCACCCGATGGACCGGTTGGTGTGCGGCGATGTTGGGTTCGGCAAGACTGAGGTCGCACTCAGGGCCGCCTTTGTTTCTGCTATGGCGGGCAAACAGGTCGCTGTGGTCGTGCCTACAACCTTATTGGCTCGGCAACATTTCCAAGTGTTTCGCGAACGCTTTGCCGACTTCCCAATTCAGGTCGAACAGTTATCTCGGTTTGTGACCCCTAAGAATGCCAAGGAAACCAAACGGGGTATGAGCGAAGGCACAGTTGATATTGTCATTGGCACCCATGCATTGCTGGCTAAGGACGTAAAGTTTCGGGACTTAGGGTTGTTGGTGATTGATGAGGAGCAGCACTTTGGTGTGGCGCATAAGGAAAAACTAAAAAGCCTCCGCGCTGACGTGCATGTCTTAACCCTGACCGCGACGCCGATCCCCAGAACCCTACAAATGGCGCTGACTGGGGTTCGTGAGCTTAGTCTGATCGCGACCCCACCCGTCGACCGTCTGGCCATTCGGACGTTTATTCTGCCATTTGATCCGGTGGTCATTCGCGAAGCTATCCAGCGCGAACGGTTCAGGGGTGGGCAGATTTTCTATGTCTGCCCGCGGATTGAAGACCTGGACGGTGTCGCGTCGCGCTTAACTAAATTGGTACCAGAGGCCTCGTTCGCTCAAGTTCACGGGCAAATGCCAACCCGTCAAATCGAAGACGCGATGAACGATTTTAGTGACGGAAAATTCGATATCTTGCTCTCAACCAATATTGTCGAATCCGGGCTCGACCTGCCAGCCGCCAACACGATTATCCTTCACCGGGCGGATATGTACGGATTGGCGCAGTTGTATCAGCTCCGGGGCAGGGTGGGGCGATCCAAAATTCGGGCCTATGCCTATCTGACGCTGCCGGTGCGTCAGAAGCTCTCCAAGGCCGCTGAAAAGCGTCTTGAGGTCATGCATACGCTTGATTCTTTAGGGGCTGGTTTTTCTTTGGCCAGTCATGACCTGGATATACGCGGTGCCGGAAACTTATTGGGCGGCGAGCAATCCGGACACATTCGCGAGGTCGGGATAGAACTTTATCAACAATTGTTGGAAGAGGCTGTTGCCGAGGCAAAAGGGTTGGACGAGGATAACGCTCCTGGTGCTGATTGGAGCCCGCAGATCTCACTCGGCATGCCGGTGCTGATTCCTGATTATTATGTGACGGACTTAGGCGTTCGCATGGAACTTTATCGCCGGGTGTCCGCGTTGGAAGATTTGGACGCGATTGAGTCATTCCTAGCTGAACTGATCGATCGCTTTGGTCCTGTACCAGCGGAGGTTGAGAACCTGTTAGATACAGTCGCGATCAAGAGACTCTGCCTGAAAGCTGGGGTTGAGCGTGTCGAGGCTGGCCCCAAAGGTGCAACCGCCAAGTTTCGCAACGACGAATTCGCCAATCCCATGGGACTGGTGGAATACATCACATCGCAAGCCGGCACGATGAAGGTTCGGCCGGATCAGACCCTTGTATATCGTCGTTCTTGGGATAAACCTAAGCAGCGGCTTGAAGGGGTGACCTTCCTGGTTAAGCGTCTCGCCGAAATTGCTGACGCCGCCTAGTACCGATAAAAGGACAAAAAATGATCGATTTCTATCAAGGACACACATCTACTTGTTCGGGCAAGGTTCGACTGGTGCTGGAAGAGAAGGGGATTGAGTACAACGAAATCACAATCGATCTGTTCAGCGGTGAACAGAAGACCCCTGAATATCTTAAACTCAACCCCAATGCTGTTGTACCGACGATCATTCATGAGGGCGAAGTCCTGACCGAATCGACGCTAATCGCTGAGTACTTGGACGAAGTGTTCGACGGCCCTCAACTGCGGCCCAGTGATCCACTTGCGCTCGCCCGTATGCGACGCTGGCCGAAGATCATTGATGAAGAAACCCATCCGGGGACCTTGGGCGTCACCTATACAGTCGTTGTTCGCAATATCATGGCGCAGAAAAAATCGGATGAAGAACTTGAAGCCTCCTTCGTTGCCATGCCTGATCAGGTAAAGGCAGCAAAACTTAGAGCCATGCAGTTCGAAGGCGTTGAGTCGGAACCCTTTAAGTTGGGTGTTTGCGCGGTAGAGAATTCATTTAGGCGGTTCGAGGCAGGACTCGCTGAATCGGGTGGGCCTTGGTTCATGGGCGAAGATTATACCCTAGCTGATTCTGGCGTAACACCGTGGTTGATGCGGTTCGAAAACATCGGCTTCCAAGGAATGTGGGACGATAAGCCCAATTTGGCCGCTTGGTGGGAGCGTATCAAAGCGCGTCCGAACTTTGTCGGTGTGGTCTCGCGTTCAATCGATCCTAAATCTCTGAATGCCCGGGCTAAATTCGGTGCCGAAATCTGGCCAAGGGCAAAGCAAATACTTAGCGGAGAATAAGTTGGTAGATTAGGCCGCAGTTTCCATCAATAAAGCAGCATCCAGCATTCTTGAGAGGACCTCTGCTTCCTGGGCACCGGAGATTGTCAGACCACCGCTAAACAGGTAGGAGGGGACGCCGTTAACACCAAGACTGTGGGCTCGGGCGTTCTCTTCGTAAATTAAGGCGACGTCTGCATCGCTTTCCAAGTAGGAGCGGACTTCTTCGGCTGGAAGATTTAGATTCTCGGCAATTTCAATCAGAATTTCAACATCGCCAATGTCCCGTCCGTTGACGAAATAGTTGTGGAAGAGGGCCTCTACAGTCGCGCTGGCTTGGCCATGGACGTCAGCGAACCTGGCCAGGCGGTGCGCATCTAAGGTATTTGGGGTGTTGCGTATGCGGTCGAATGCAAAGTCGATTTCAACAGATAAGCCAGCATCGCTGATGGCACCAAACGCGCGACGGACCCGGCCTTCGCTGCCAAATTTGCGGACAAGGTAGGCGGTATTGTCGTGACCGCTAGCAGGCAATTCGGGGTTCAGAAGAAATGGGTGCCACTGAATGATTGGCTTAATCATCGGTCGCAATTTTAGGGCCTGTTCTAGTCTGCGTTTTCCGATGAAGCACCATGGACAGGCAGGATCAAAAACGATCTCAATGTGAACGGGAGTTTGCTCTTCCACCCGACGCTTAATGTTCGTCGACGAGATGAATGAAGTTGCTCTTGATAATCTTCGTCAGAGAGACGCCTAAGCGATCATCAACCACCACGACTTCTGCTAGTGCAATTAGTTGGTTGTTGGCGTAAATCTCTATTTCATCGCCAACCATGCGATTCAATTGGACAACAGCACCACGGCCCATTTTCAGCAGTTGCGCGACCTTCATATCGGTCACACCCAGAACTGCCGTGACTTCCACGTCGATATCATAGATCGCCCCGGCCTCATCCCGAATATTAAGCAGGGCACCGCTGGAACCGAGTGTTTCATCCATATCGAGTTTTCCTTGTCTTCCGATAAGATATTAGTCGCAATCTAGGTCAGCGTCCACGATTGGTTGCACTGATATAGGTGCTTTAGCACGAAAGTAATTAACAGTTTGTTTGCAGCGAGGGTTTCATAAGTTTGAAATATTTAGAGAAAATATAGGATTTATGGAATATTTTACTTGGCGCGGCAAAATTCGTAAGATACAAGCCACCTGAACGGAGCCTAAATCCTTGGTTTGGCTTTAGGGCCTAGCGACCAAATTTGGGTTGCAGTAATTTTAAAGTCGGCAAGCTTTGTCTCAGAGCAGACTCTGAGTAAAGAGGTGTTTGTCGTTTTTGGCGTGGAACGCCATCTTAGGAAGGAGTGTTGGTTTTCAGTGTATGTAACCGTACGTGATAACAATATCGATCAGGCGCTTAAGGCGCTTAAAAAGAAAATGCAACGTGAAGGTCTGTGGCGCGAAATGAAACGCCGTCGTAGCTATGAGAAACCATCTGAGCGCCGGGTTCGCAAAAAAGCCGAAGCCATTTCCCGTGCTCGTAAATTGGAGCGCAAGCGCATCCAACACGAAGGTTTCTAATTGAGGGGATTGTCTCCCCTCATTAATTCAGGTCCGTGAATAAAAGTTATAGGCGATTTTAAATGGCCGAAAATAGCGAAATCACGGGCTATCACGCCCATATCTACTATACCAATCCCGATGCCCGAGGGCGCGCTGGTGTTCTCAGGGCCCTTATTGATGAAAAATTTGATATCCGAATGGGGCGCTGGCGAGATGATCCAGTTGGACCTCATCCCCAGCCGATGTATCAGGTTGCATTCGAGCCAAATCAGTTCGCCGATATTGTGCCTTGGTTAATGCTTAATCGGGACGGTCTGACCATTCTGGTGCATCCTGAAACCGGCGACAATTACGCTGATCACGTCATTAATTCATTGTGGCTGGGTAAAGTGCTGCCGATGAATGAGAAATTCTTAAAGTCGGGCCGAACCTCGGCCTAATCCTAATTCTTCTTACCCGCGTCCTTCTGAATTTTCGCCCATTGATCGCGCAGGCCGACTGTACGGTTAAAGACCAAGGCGTTAGGCTTTGAGTCCTTGTCCGGACAGAAGTAGCCGTGTCGTTCGAATTGAAGCGTCTCGCCTAAAGGTGCCTCAACCAAAGAGGGCTCCAATTGACAATCGGTTAGAACCTCAAGTGACTCGGGGTTTAGATCGTCTAGATAATCGCCATCGGAGCCTGGTTCCTCGACCCGAAACAGGTGATCGTAGAGCCTGACTTCAGCTGGAACGGCGTGGGCCGCAGAAACCCAGTGCATTGTCGCTTTAACCTTGCGGCCATCAGGCGCGCTGCCGCCCTTGGTTTCTGGATCATACGTACAGCGGAGTTCGACAACTTCGCCACTCGCGTCTTTGATGACGTCTGTGCAGGTGATGAAGTAGGCGAAACGGAGACGGACTTCCCGACCCGGGCCTAAGCGATAAAACTTCTTTGGTGGGTCTTCCATGAAGTCATCCCGCTCAATGTACAATTCACGGGAGAAAGGCAGGGTGCGCGTACCAGCAGTTTCATCCTGCGGATTGTTAACGGCTGTTAGGTCTTCAGTTTCGCCTTCAGGGTAATTCTCAATTACTACCTTGAGCGGCTTTAGAACGGCGAGGCGCCGAACAGCCGACTTGTTCAAAAGCTCCCGCATGCAGAATTCGAGCAATCCGACTTCAATGACCGAATTGCTTTTGGCGACGCCGATCCGATCTGCAAAATCTCTGATCGCTGCCGCAGGGACGCCACGCCGGCGAAATCCGCTGATGGTTGGCAGGCGCGGATCATCCCAGCCGCTCACGTGGCCGTCCGTGACCAATTGAATGAGGCTGCGTTTGGAAAGAACAGTGTAGGTCAGGTTCAGTCGGGCAAATTCATACTGATGCGGTTTGCTTGGCACTGGCAAATTTTCGATAAGCCAATCATACAGGGGTCGGTGATCCTCAAATTCTAGGGTGCAGACCGAATGAGTGATCTGTTCGATCGCATCTGTCTGGCCATGGGCGAAATCATAAGTCGGGTAAATGCACCAGGAATTGCCAGTGCGAGGGTGTTCGGCCTTCAAGATGCGATAAAGAATCGGATCACGCAGATTGATGTTGCCGGAGGCCATATCGATCTTAGCCCGAAGCACATGGCTGCCGTCCTCGAACTCGCCCGCCCGCATACGGGTGAAAAGGTCCAGGTTTTCGTTTGAGGTTCGATCACGGTAAGGGCTAGGTTTGCCGGGCTCTGTCAGGGTGCCGCGATATTCTCTGATCTCATCAGCGCTGAGGTCATCGACATAGGCCTTGCCGTTTTTGATTAAGTGTTCAGCCCAGACGTAAAGTTTTTCGAAGTTGTCTGAGGCGAAAAAGAGGTGTTCTCCCCAATCAAAGCCAAGCCAGCGAACGTCTTCTTGGATGGACTCGATATATTCAATCTCTTCCTTCGCCGGATTCGTATCGTCAAAGCGAAGATGACAACGCCCGCCGAAATCCTTGGCGATACCAAAATTCAAGCAAATCGACTTCGCATGACCGATATGGAGGTAGCCATTTGGTTCCGGAGGGAAGCGCGTGACGATGCCATCGTGTTTTCCCGAATCCAAATCTTCACGGACGATTGTTCGGATAAAATCTAGGGGTGCGTCGTCTGTGTCGACATCGTCGGTCATATGAAGTGATCCTTGGATTTACGCGTCGACTAAGTCATCTATGCGGGCAGGGAACTCCAAAAATGATTTTAGGGCGTGCCAGAAACGGTGGCGGTTGACGCCGACGGTGATGTTGTGAGCCTGACCCGACATCATAACGAATTGCTTATCCTTGGTTGCGAGGGCGGCATAGAACGCAGCGTTGTCTTCATCCGTGGTAATGCCATCGTGGTCGGCGCGAATCATCAGAACTGGGCAGGTGATCTTCGTTGGGTCCACAAACGGCAAATTAATGCACATATCGACATAGGTGCCGTTGGGAACGCTGCCGCCGCCATTGGCCATTTCCGCAGCGGCTGCGACTTTGCCCAATTCTGGAACCGTCAGACCGACAATGTCTCGGGTGAACATGTTTTGATAGTACTCTTCATTCACTTCACGGCGATTGGTTGCCTGCCATTCGTCGATGCGCTCGTTACGTTTGATCAAAGACGGTGCACCTTCGCCCTTCCAAGGGAAGGCGGAGAGGGCGATGCGGGTGACCCGATCCGGTTCAGCATTGCAGAAAGCACCAGCACGAAGCGCACCAGAAGATGTACCAAAAAACGCGAAACTGTCTTGGCCCGTTTTCTCCGCGACGATGGGAGTGGCGGCCCTGAGGTCTTCAACCCCGTCTAGAATATACGAGAATCCATCAGTACGGCTCGACCTTCCGTATCCCTCATGATCCATCGTCCAAACGTCATAACCCCAGCGGGCAAAGGTATTCATCGTTGAATATTCGCCACGTCCCGGGACTTCCAGGTCAACACTGGTCCGCGATGCCTGAGACGACCCATGAACCAGCATTAAAACAGGGCGTTCACCGTCTTTGCCAACACTCGGGGCATACTTGCGATAGATGAACAAGTCCACATCGCCTTTCTTGGCCCAATGTTCTTCGCCAACGACTTCCGTTTGATCGCTAATCGCGTCCGTGGCACTGCCTGACATATGGATTCTCCGTATTTCTGCCAAATACATTCTTTTTGAACATATGGGGGTTTAGGGCTGTGACTGGGTTATTGCAACAGGAAACTTGAATTTGCCGATTGGCGGCAAAATTTGAAGGGTTCTTTTAAATGTTAAAAATATAAAGCGAATTTTCCAAGAAAAAACCCGTGGGGCAAATATTCCCACGGGTTTTTTTTAAATTGCTTAATGTAAGCCTTTATCAGGCGGCGATCGATGCCCCAAAGTTCGTAAAGTTCGTTTCCATTTTATTGATCTCTTCGCGGAGTTCGGCTAGCACGCTTTGTAATTCGTTAACGGCGCTGAGTTGTTGGTCCAAACCTTTCTCAACTGTCTGAATTGAAGAAACATAATCTTGGCGTTGGATTTTGAAATTTTGTGAGATGGCATTCATTTGTCGTCCCCTTTTTAAATGTGTGTATCAATGATCTAATTGATCTTGTGATTTTGATACTAATCGAGGGTTGTTTTAGTTTTATGACGCCGTTGTTAAAGCGATGTTAATGGATGTTAAGTTTGGTCGTATTTTAATTGAAAAAGACATCTATCTACTTGAAAATAAATAAATTATTCCGCATATAGTCCCTCTCCATTATTTTTAATAAATGTTTTTTTCTGGTGTGAAGAGCTGATTTTTCCGTCTAGTGCGCGGCGCATCCACTCAGCGATGAAGTTATATGTATTGCGTCCCATCAGACATTTGTTTGTTGCGACGGAATGAAATTGGTCTTCGAAAATCCACATTTCCTTGGCGCCTGAAAGTGAGTCGAATACAGCTTCAGCATCTTCCATCGGGTTCAGGGGGTCGAATTCCCCGATGCCCATAAAGACAGGGCATTCAACCCGATCTGAATGGCCCTTTAATGTGTAGCCTTCTGAAATCTTGTCGAACTCGGCTTCATCGGTCATGCCAGACATCGCCATGAACACTTGTTTAAAGCGGATTGGGGCTTCGTCAAAAATGGTTAGTCGATCCCAGAAATAGCACCCAACAGCGCCACCGACTGCTGCTAATCTGGGCTCATCAGCCGCCGCGCGCAGGGACCAGAATGTCCCAAAGCTACGCCCAGCGATGCCGATGCGGGTTTCATCAACTTCGGGTCGCGCGGCTAAATATTCAAACGCGGCCTTGGCGACGTCGATGTGGTTTGTCGGTGTGACGAAATGACCGCGCTCCAATGCTTCGCCTTGCCCCGGGCCATCAATGGCGAGCACATGCATGCCATAGTGTCGAAATTCGTTATCGAGGGGGTTGGGGTAGTTTTCCTTGGTCATGTCCATGCCGGGAATAAAAATAACCGCAGGAGCGGGCTGATCGCCGTCTAAGCGGTGAAAGACGCCAGGATAGGATTTGCCATCGGACTCGAGTTCTACGGCTTCAATGGGATAATCGGCAAGTTCGAACAGCTTTGCCGCACATTCCTTGGTTTTAGCGTAAAGGTCCCAACGCTTGGGAGATGAGGGAGGAACAACAAAGTGCTGCGCTTCGCGGTAATGTTCTGTGGCCATCCGGTAGTAGGCCCGGGCATTGAGGGGGTCACCATGGGCCTCGGCGGCCTTGGCCAGTCTTTCTGCATGTTCTGCTTCCTTGGTGACGTACTTTGACACCATGGCCATGCTTTTAGCTTGCGGGGGAAGGACCCGGGCGTCCAATTCGTAATGGACGGCCCGACCGGTGGCCTTTAGCAGATAATCATTGATCCACTGCTGGCCGTCTCTGTCTCGCTCCGGTCGCTTCATTAGGGCCTTCCCCCGGCAAGTTACATGCGGAGCAGTTTCTCCGCGTTTCCGTGCAGAATTTTCGCTTTGTCATCGATGTTCAACATCAAATTCTCCATCCACTTCGGCCCGGGTTCATTCGGAACAAAGGGATAGTCCACAGAGAATAAAATTTTATCCACGCTCATTTCCTGGATGCAGCACAGCAACGCGGGATCAGAAAAGAAGCCACTGGTGGTGATGTAGAAGTGTTTCGTAAACAACTCGCGGAATTTAACCCCATCATTGCCCGGGCGGTTCAGCGCCATATCAATCCGCCACATCAGGAAGGGCAGGCCTTCGCCTAAGTGACCGAGGATAATTTTTGTTCCGGGGTACTTATCTAACACGCCAGAGAGAACGAGCCTGATTCCAGCCGTCGCTGTCTCCATGGTAAAACCCCAACCGGCGGTAACGTAGGCAGGGAATTTCTCTGCGTAGTCCTTGAAATAGGCATCGAACACCGCCGGGTGTGGCATCGCCGGGTGGATATAGAGGGGCACATCCAAGGCCTCGGCCCGCTCAAAAATCGGCCAGTACTTTTGGTTATCGATAAAGTCCCGATCATCACCAATGAGACCATGGATCATGGCACCTTTGAAGCCGAGATCATTAACGCAACGTTCAAGCTCATCAGCGGATGCCTTCGCATCTCCCGTTGGTAACATCGCAAATCCACCCAAGCGATCCGGATAGGCTTTGCACATTTCAGCCAATTTATTATTCGCGGCAATGGCTGCTGGTACGCCTTCCTTGCCGTCCATACGCTGGGTTGCAGGTGGGGCATGGGACAAAATCTGAAAATCAATTCCGCAGTCGTCCATATTCTTGATGCGATCGGCGCCAACATCTTCGAGCTTCTTAATCAAGGGGCCGCCGCCGCGTGCGTCTTTGCCATGGAAGTGCGCGGTAATATCCGGATCCAGGTAATGTTCCTCAATTGCGATAACGCGTTGACCGTCTAAAATACTCATAATTCCTCCTAGCTTATTGAAATTTATTAATATTGTTTCAGAATTCTGCAGATGATAAGGCTGAAAGTGCGGCGTTTTCAACATGAAGTTTCGCGTACTTGCGGGCCGAGGCAATATCACGCCGTTTAAGAGCAACCATTAAATCTGTGATTTCGCCGACACTTTCAGCCTGTCGATCCGGTCGCACGATTGAGACTCGGCGAAGTTGTGAAGTCAGTAAAGTCAGCCGGTTCAGCAGATTAATTGCAATCGAATTATCAGCGACTTCACAGATTAGATTATAAAACCGTCGTTTTGATCCAACGATCCGAATAAAGTCACCGGCTAAGTATTCGGTTTTTAACTCAGCCGCATATTGCTCTAAATTTTCTATGTCATCATCGCTGGCGTTTTGGGCGCATTGTTCGACTACCAGGGCTTCCAAATCGGCACGAATGCGGTAAATATTTTCGGCATCTCTGCGGGTAATGCGGGTGACCGTAAGACCTTTATTAGAGACGTGAGTTAGAACGCCTTCGGCCTGCAGTTCCCGCAAAGCCTCACGAAGTGATGTTCTGCTGACATCCAACTGTTCGCATAAATTCTTTTCGACCAGTCGGGCACCCGGTTGCAGCACACCTTGCTCAATCGCTTGGCGGAGGGCTTCGATGATTTTTATGCGCAGCGAAGCCACTTCGTGATGCAATGGCGTTAAGCCAAGTTCAACAACTTCACCCATGGGAACTCACGTGAATTTGGTTGTGGGGAGAAAGGGAAACCGACCGAGGCAATGAATTACCTCGGCCAGTATTATCAGTCCCTATTTCTTTTTCTTCTTCCGGATGCTCTTGGCACCCTTGGTGCTGATCGCAGCCCGGGCGGCTTTGATGAGGGCCGGGTCGGCCTTGAAGATCGCACGGTTGACCTTCTCAACTTCTTCGCCAGATGCCGGGTTAATGATCGCTTTGCGCTTCGCCGCATCGGCCAAGAACGCTTTATCTTTGATCATTTTCTGGAACGCTGCCCGCAACGCGTTAACAACGTTGTCAGGAACGCCAGGCTTGGCCATCAAAGACCGACCGATTGGTGCGCCAGAGGAAACAAACGTGAGAATTTCCTTAGACTTCGGATCAGAAACAATTTCCTGCATCAAAGGAACGTTCGGCAGGTCTGGATCGCGTTTCAGGCCAGCTTGCAAAACGATCTTGATGTTGCCAGCGGCCAATTCAGCGCCATCGCCAGATTTCCAAGATGCCCAGTTCTTGGAAACCATATCGACCTCGCCGCGTAACAGAGCAAGCGTTGCTTTCTTGGAGCCCTTATAGCCACAGATCAGTTTAAATTTCATTCCAGCGACATTTTTCAAAACCGCTGGCATTTGAGCACTTCGCGCCGATTTACCGGTGCAACCTGCAATCGATTGTGTTTTGCGCATTGCATCAATCGTAGGGGCAGGGGAACCCTTACGAACGGCAAAGGCGGCGTTAGCTGGTGCGAATCGTCCGATATAGCGAATTTTCGACGCATCCCACTTGCCACGTTTCGGCGTTAGCAACTGGATGTGAGCTAACGTGTCCGGCAAAAGCGCGATGGTCATACCGTCAGCAGCAACTTTTTTGAGGTACTTAGCAGCACCCTTACGGCCACCACCACCGGGATTGTGCTGAACAATTACATTCGGCTTACCAGGAATATATTGCCCCAAATGACGGGCTGCCAATTGTGCATAAAGATCGTACGATCCTCCGGGAGGATGGCCGATTAGAATGGTCAGGTTTTTACCTTTATAAAGGTCTTCAACTGCACCCGCCTGGGCCGGTGAAATTGCAGCGACGGTACCGATTGCTGCGGTTGCTGCAATTAATGCAGATTGGCTCATCATTTTTGTGAGCTTCATGATTCTTTCTCCCAATATTTATGTTCTAAGGTGTCATTCAAGTGGCCAAATGGCGACTTGGCTAAAATCCGTTTGCACGCCATATTGTCATACATTAATACAAGATCAAGCCATTTGGCTCACCTACAGTCATTTAAGCCACGCCAATTATTCGGGAGAAGTTAACAGATGGTCTGGGACGCTGCCATTGTCGCGTTGACGGTGATTAGCGACCCAATGCGCCTGATGTTTGTCGTTCTCGGTACATTTTTAGGGCTGATGATTGGCGTTATTCCGGGAATCGGCGGCCTTGTCGGCTTAGCCTTGCTGCTACCTTTTACTTTCGCAATGGACCCGTATACGGCGCTGGCTTTTCTGGTTGGGGTGCAGTCTGTCACGACGACGTCTGACACGATTCCGGCGGTATTGTTTGGGGTTCCGGGAACTGTTGGCTCTGCGGCGACGGTCTTGGATGGCCATCCAATGGCGCGAAAAGGCGAGGCCAGCCGCGCCTTTGGGGCAGCCTTCACGGCGTCCGTTTGTGGCGGTCTGTTCGGGGCCTTCATGTTGGCGATTTCAATTCCCATTCTGCGACCGTTCATATTGTCGGTTGGGACGCCGGAGCTATTGGCGATTTGTTTGCTCGGGCTAACTCTCGTTATTTCCCTTTCTCATGGCGCGATGGCAAAGGGATTGGTCGCGGCGGCAGTGGGTCTGTTGTTATCGACCATTGGCGATGAGCCGCAAACCGGCGAAATGCGATGGTCTTTTGATCTGACTTATCTTTGGGATGGCTTGCCGCTTGTTCCTTTAGCTCTTGGCCTTTTTGCCGTTCCAGAAATCATTGATCTTGGGGCCTCAAAAGGATCAATCGCTGGCAATAAGGTCAAAGAGGAACGCTGGCAGCAGCTTCAAGGGGTTCGCGACGTCATTGAGAACTGGTGGTTGGTGCTACGCTGTTCTTCCATTGGCACATTGTTGGGCTCCATTCCCGGTGTCGGCGCGTCCGTCATTGATTGGATCGCCTATGGATACGCGTCTCGTTCGATCAAGAATGCGTCTGAGACGTTCGGTAAAGGCGATGTCCGCGGCGTCATCGCATCAGAAAGTTCCAACAACGCGAAAGAAGGCGGGGCCTTGGTCCCGACATTGGCCTTTGGCGTGCCGGGGTCCGCGTCCATGGCGTTGCTCCTGGGCGCGTTTTTAATCCACGGAATTGCGCCGGGCCCTAATATGCTCGACAAGAATCTCGATGTGACCTTCACTCTGATCTGGACGGTTGCGATTGCAAATATCCTGGGGGCAGGGGCTTGTTTCTTATTTGCCGGACAGTTCGCCAAGGTCGCGACAATCCGAGCCGGTGTATTGGTCCCCTTGGTCTTTGGCATCATGCTGGTTGGTGCCTTTCAAGGTGCACGAGATTATGGTGATTTGGTCGCCTTGGTACTATCGGGAATTCTCGGCTGGGTGATGAAGAGTCATGGCTGGCCGAGACCACCTCTTATCCTCGCCTTTGTGCTGGGCGGCTTGATCGAGAATTACCTGTTTATCTCGCATTTTCGCTATGGGATCGAATGGGCAACGCGTCCCGTTCCAGCAATTATTATTGCCATCATCGCGTTTGTTCTGATCCGACCCTTAATTCAGAAATGGCGTGGCAAGATTTCTGAGACGAAAGCCCCTCAGCAGACCCTAACCCGCACCGATTTGGCTATGTGGTCGGGAACGGCTGCGTTGTTCGTTTTTATCATCATGAGCAGCATGGAGTGGGAGGTGCCGGCAAAGCTGATGCCGCAGTCCCTGGCCGTTATTGGACTTGTTTCCATAGCGGGTTATTTCATTTGGAACGTCGTGACTGCTGGGTTTTCTCGCACACCGGCGGAGACAATTTCTTGGTCTGGCGCAGTTCGCCAAGGGCTTTGGTTGATCGGCCTTGTAGCAGGAGTAGGGGTGATCGGCATGTTGCCCGCTATGGCCGTGTTCGTCATTGCCTACATGCGCCAAGAAGGGAAGGGCGAGTGGTCAAAGATCATAATGATCGTGACGCCCTACTGGCTTGCAGCTTTCTTCTTGTTCCACAAACTTCTTCATCTTCCTTGGCCAGCGTCTTTGATTGGGGACTGGTTCCCAGCCCTGAGGGCGAGCCTGGAAAAACTAATTTGAACTCGAAATTTAAGGAAACGACATGACTGACCTCGCTACAAATGATGGTAACGCGCCCCGCTTTGGCAGTGATTTAGTGGCCTACGCCCTACGTGAACAAGGATTCCCCTATATCAGCCTCAACCCAGGGGCCAGTTTCCGCGCCTTGCATGATTCAATGGTGAATTTTCTCGGAAATGAAACCCCGGAAATCATCACCTGTATGCACGAAGAACACGCCATCGGTATCGCCCAGGGCTATGCCAAAATCACAGATACGGCCATGCCTGTTGCCGTGCACAGCAATGTTGGCCTGATGCATGCCACCATGGGGATTTTTAATGCCTGGTGTGATCGCACACCGATGCTGGTGATTGGTGCCACGGGACCCTTGGATGCAGTTAAACGCCGCCCTTGGATCGAATGGATTCACACCACCATTGATCAAGGCAGCTTGGTCCGTGAATACACGAAGTGGGACGATCAACCGGGTTCCGCCGAAGCCGCGGTTGAATCCATCCGCCGGGGTGTTTTGCTGGCCAATGCACGGCCCAGTGGGCCTGTTTACGTGTGTCTAGATGCGGGCTGGCAGGAGGCTGAGCTTGAGACGGTGCCGAACCTCGATGACATTTCCAAATTCAAAGTGCCGTCTGATCCTGAACCCCCGCGCGCTGAATTCGACGAAGCCCTTGAAATTCTCTCCAAGGCAGAACGTCCTTTCATCTTTTGCGGCCGGGTGTCGCGAAGTGAAGAGGGCTGGCAGGATCGGGTGCGCTTGGCTGAATTGATCAACGCCCGCACGACGACGCATATGAAACTTCCCGCGGCCTTCCCCTCATCTCATCCAGCATTTGTGGGAGAAACCGGCTGGCGTCTTAAAGGACCTGTGTTGAACGCTATTCAGTCTGCCGATGCCATCGTTATGATGGATTGGTTGGATGGTGGGAACGCCATCAAGCTCGCGTTTCCAGAGGGCGCACCCCGCCCGCCGGTGATTAACATCTCTAATGATTTCAACATCCATAACGGCTGGAACATGGATTACGGCGCGCTCCCTGCCGTGGACGTAAACATCGCGACCGTACCGGAGACCACGACACGCAGACTGGTTGAGGTGCTTGAGGGGATCAAAGGGTCTGTTGCAAAAGCAGAACCGTGTTATCCGGTAATTGGCAAACCAGGAACTTCCGGCGAAATTGGCCTGATGGACCTCGCCCTGGCCTTTGCTGCGGCGACAAAAGACGAGTCCATGTGCATCACGGGTCGTCCCTTGGGTTGGCCGAGCAATGCCAACGTGATTGAGCACCCCCATGACTTTTTAGGCCACACAGGTGGTGGTGGTCTTGGGGCAGGGCCGTCAATTGCGGTCGGTGCTGCCTTGGCACTGCGCGAGATAAAATCAGATCGGAAAACCGTCGCTATTCTGGGCGATGGCGATTACATGATGGGGCTGACAGCGATTTGGAATGCGGCGACCTTAAAACTTCCAATGCTGTTCTTGGTGGCGAACAATCATTCCTACTACAATGATGAAAACCACCAGATCAAAGTGGCAGAAAAGAGAGACCGACCTGTGGAACGCGCGCCGATTGGCCAGCGTATGGAAGACCCGGTTCCTGATCTTGCGGCGTTGGCGCGAGCACAAGGCTTGGAAGGCGAAGGGCCGATCACGGACTTGGCTGACCTACCGGCTGCCCTTGAGAATGCCCTGAAGCGGGTTCATGCTGGTGCATCGTTTGTGCTCGATGTGAAGGTGCGTCAGGAATACGTCACGTCGTCCATGGCAGAAATGGATTAGGGATTTGAGCGACACCGACTTCAAAGCAATTGGTCAACCCGTCCGTCGTAAGGAAGACGGGCGGCTATTGACTGGCCAAGGCCAATTTTCGGATGACTTCAGCCTGCCCGGGCAAGCCTATGTCGCCATGGTCCGTTCGCCCTATCCCCATGCGCGAATTAAAGGCGTTGATACATCGGATGCCTTGGCAATGCCCGGGGTGCTCGGGATTTATACGGGGGAAGATATAGTTGCTGCGGGATTGCTGCCAATCCCCCACGATCCGGTTCCCTCAACCAAATACGACATGAAGTTAACCAATCCCGAAGGTGGGGAAATTTTCATTGGCCCGCATCTTTTGCTACCCACCGACAAGGCCCGTCATGTCGGTGAAGCGGTCGGTATGGTCGTGGCTGAGACTGCTTTACAGGCCTTGGATGCAGCCGAGGTTGTCGATTTTGATTATGAAGAACTCCCCCATGTAACCGATGCTGTCGAGGCATCAAAGCCCGGTCAACCGACTGTCTGGGATGAAGTTGATCACAACACCCTTGTCGATACGACGTTTGGAGATGTCGCAGGTACAGATGCAGCCTTTGAGGATGCTGCACATGTGGTTAAGGCTGATTTCCACGTCAGTCGCGTGACTGGGGTTCCGTTGGAGCCTCGGGCCTCCCTGGCATCTTATGACGCGGCAACCAACCGCTATACCCTTTATGCTGGGAGTGGCGGGGCGGTGCGTCAAAAGAATGAATTGTCGAAGGTGCTTGGCATCGAACCGGATGACCTGCGGGTATTGTCGTATGATGTCGGCGGCAACTTCGGAACCCGCAACCGGGTCTACGTAGAATTTGGACTGGTGCTGTGGGCGTCTAAACAGCTCGGCAGGCCGGTTAAGTATACGTCTTCCCGCTCAGAATGTTTTCAAAGCGACTATCAGGGGCGTGACCTTCAAACCAATGTTGAACTGGCATTGGATAGTGATGGCAAAATTCTGGCCATGCGCGCCGATAACATCAGTAATTCAGGCGCGCGGTGTGTGTCTCTGTCACCACTTGGTAAGGGCTCAGGGCTCATTACCGGGTCCTATAACATTCCCGTGGCGACGTTGCGGGCTCGGGCGGTCTATACAAACACAATGCCGACCCAGGCCTATCGCAGTTCGGGGCGGCCTGAGGTTACGTTTGCAATTGAACGTTTAATTCAGTTGGCGGCCCTTCAGTGCGGTTTCGATCCCATCGAACTCCGCCGCAAGAACTTGGTGCCGCCAAGTGCCATGCCATACCGCAATGCTGTTGGGGCGGTTTACGACAGTGGCACTTATGAGATTAATATGGATCGGACGTTGGAGTTGGCGGACTGGTCTGGCTTTGAGCAGCGTCGTTTAGAAGCTGAGTCTCGCGGCATGTTGCTGGGTCATGGTTTTGCAAACTACGTTGAATCGTCCATCGGGTCCCCTAGAGAGCGGGCCGAAATTACGGTCAATCCCACTGGCAAAGTTACCGTGGTGATTGGTACTCAGCCGAGTGGGCAGGGGCACGAGACAAGTTTTGCACAAGTCGTGGCCGATATCTTAGGGCAACCCATTGAAAACGTAGAGATTGTTCTTGGTGATACGGACATAGTCTCGGTTGGTGGCGGGTCCCATTCTGGGCGCTCCATGCGCCATGCGGGGACGGTGATGTTGATGACGTCTCAGGAATTGATTGAGGAGGGGCGCAAGCGTGCTGCCGAGCTGTTTGATATGTCAATGGAGCAGGTTGAGTTTGATGAAGGCCAATTCCTTATTCCAGATACCAATCATGTGATCAGCCTCGTTGAACTTGCAGAGAGTGATCCTGACACTCCCTTGGCTGCCGCCAAGACCAACGAAATGCATGATCCAGTTTTCCCCAATGGCACGGCATCGTGTGAAGTGGAAATTGACCCTGAGACCGGACATACCACCATCACCCGCTATACGACGGTCGATGACGTGGGCCGCTGCATAAATCCCATGATTGTCCACGGCCAAACCCACGGTGGTATCGCCCAAGGCGTGGGACAGGCAATGTGGGAAGAATGCTATGTTGAGCCCGACTCAGGCCAACCCCTCTGCGGGTCCTTCATGGACTACGGCATGCCACGGGCGCACACCCTACCCAGTTTCAAAACTGAAATTGCCGAGGTTCACTCACCAACCAATCCGCTGGGCATCAAAGCAGGTGGGGAAGGCGGCACAACGCCCGCCATGGCCGTCATGGTCAACGGCATCGTTGATGCGCTTAAGCCTTATGGGATTACGGATTTGCAAATGCCGATGACGCCGCTGTCGATTTGGAAGGCGATCCAGGGGGCGAGGAAGTCTTTACAATAGTCTCTTATTTGCGAACGCTTTCCCTGAACCAGATTTGAAGTAATTTTCGAGTTCGCGTGCTTTTTGTTCGGTTGGAATGGCGATGTATGATTTCAGGGTGGCTGGTAAATGAGGTTTAGTCGATTTCACCTGACCCTTTTCGTGCTGTTTGACACGTCGTCTAAGATCATTCGTTGATCCTACGTATACGTCGCTGTTTTTCAATTCAAGGATATATACGTACCACATAAAACAGCCCCCCTACGCTAAAGCTTCGGGCGACACTCCTGCGCCTAAACTCGTCTTCGTCCGACAGGCCCCCAAGAGGTGGCCTGCCACCCGAAGCCGAAGGCGTAGGGTGGCGGAGAGGGTGGGATTCGAACCCACGAGACGCTTTCACGCCTGCTGGTTTTCAAGACCAGTCCATTCAACCGCTCTGGCACCTCTCC
>JABJKH010000109.1 GCA_018660465.1 Rhodospirillaceae bacterium | reverse complement strand
TCAAGTTTAAGAGAGGAAAGCCGTCATGACTGTGAAGCAGATATATATCTTTAAAGGATTCGAACGCTTCTGGCATTGGGCGCAAGCCGTATTGATCATGTTTATGGCGTTAACCGGATTTGAAATCCACGGCACCTATACGGACCCGGCCCAACGACTTTTGGCAGCAACGTTAAGACGGTTAAGCTGGCAATCGACACGGGTGATGAATCAGATACCATTACATTTCCATCGTTTCGAAATCTGGTTCTAAACGCGCCAAAGAGTGTGCACTTGATTGATGTGCGATCCCCGGAAGAATTTAAAATGGGATCGCTGCCGACTGCCGTTAACATGACTGTAGATGAAGTTGAGGAAAAAGTGGCTACGTTACCTAAAGATAAGCCAATAATCTTCATTTGCTCTACCGGATCGAGGAGCGGAGAAGCGTATGACATCGTCAAGCCGACACGCGAAGATCTAAAGGTTTACTTTCTCAATGCCACTGTAGAATACGCAAAGGATGGCTCGTACAAATTGAGCCCTCCAGGTTGAAGATGGCAGATGCGTGAACTTGCCGCCTGGCAGGCTAAAAGCCTGTCAGGCAGCGCACCGCGTTTGATGATGGGAGCGGCAAGATGGATTACAAATTTTCAGCAACTCCGAAAGGTCAGAAAATTCTGGCCGTGCCAGACAAAGATTTTGCCCAAAGTGGCATTGAACACGTGGTTTACATCAAACCGATTAAGATAGATGGACGATGCTTGTTTGCCATATTTGCGGCCAACGGCGCGCCGAAGGCGATAGCAAAAGATTATAATAATGCAATGGCTTTCGCCGTCCGTGAAGATTTTATACCCCTTAGCCTCCACTAATGTCGGCTGGCTATCAATGTGTCTTTAGTGCGAGAGGTGGGAAGGGAAAGTTGGATGTGCTGAGGAGGCGGCCTTGAAACAAAACGCACGTTCGAAATGGTATCAGAAGTCTGTCGAAGAGGTTCTTACACAACTCCAGACCGATGGTCACGGAATCACTACAGACGACGTGGTCGAACGGCATAAAACATTCGGCTATAACAGTCTCGAATTCAAAAAACCGAGTGTGTTCGCTCGGTTCGTTCGACAATTCAATAATCCTTTGGTCTTCATCCTTCTCGCTGCATTCGCAATGACTTTGGGTCTGACCTTTTCCGGTGCCGATATGTTAGTTGATTCGGCAGTTATCATGGGCGTGGTCATCCTCAATGCCGTTCTCGGATTTTTCCAGGAAGGGAAAGCGGAAAACGCGCTGCAGGCCTTGAAAGAGATGATCGTCCCCGAATGCACAGTCCGGCGTGACGGAAAAGTAAGCATTATACCGACTCGCGATCTGGTCCCGGGAGACTTGGTTCTGCTGGAAGGCGGCGACAAAATTCCCGCAGACCTACGTCTCATTAATGTGCGTGAGGCTGCCGCCGATGAATCTGTTCTGACGGGTGAATCGGTCACCGTAGAAAAACATACTGAGGCGCTGGAGGGCGAAAACTTGTCACCCGGCGATCAAATTTGCATGGCATTTGGCGGTACTTTTCTTGCGCGTGGAACGGCCACGGGCGTCGTCGTGGAGATTGGAGAAGGAACTGAATTTGGCAAGATTGCGGCTTTGGTCAAGCATACTAAAACGGTACTGACCCCGCTGCAGAAGAAAATTGCTGTATTCACCAAGACCCTGATCATCGCCATCATTTCCCTGGGTCTTGTTAATTTCGTTCTCGGTGCCTTTTTTGGTTACTCGCTGGTTTACAGCTTCCTCGCGTCGGTGTCGTTGGTGGTTGCCGCGATTCCCGAAATGTTGCCAATGATCGTCACTGCGATTCTTGCCTTGGCGGCAACGGCAATGGCACGCAGAAATGCTCTGATCCGTCGACTGCCGGCGGCAGAGACTTTGGGCTGCACCACGGTCATCTGTTCAGATAAAACCGGTACGCTGACAAAAAATGAAATGACCGTGACGCGCCTCTACGCCGCGGGCCGAACTTATGAACTCTCGGGCGTTGGTTATTCACCGCACGGTGAACTAAGCCAAGCAGGTGCGATAATTTCTGAAAATGTCCTAGGCGAGCCGCTGCGCGAAACCCTTCTGGCTGGAGCCCTGTGTAATAACGCAATAGTGAAGGAGGATGGTGTCCACTACAAGATGATTGGAGACCCAACCGAGGGTGCCTTAGTCACATCGGCAATGAAGGTCCTTGTCACGCCCGAGTTGGATCGCCTCGACGATATCCCATTTGAGTCCGGTAACATGTACATGGCGACCCTCCATCAGGCCAAAAATGAGAATGTCATATACCTCAAAGGCTCGCCCGAGCGGGTGCTCGACATGTGCTCCACACAACTCGGCGATGACGGTATGGTGCCACTTGATCACCCGGCGTTTACCCAGGCGGCCAATGAGATGGCTGACGCGGCGTTGCGGGTTATCGGCATGGCGATGAAAAAGGTGCCGGCAGACAAGACGACATTGAGCCACGAGGACCTGTCTGATTTCGTATTTGCCGGTTTGCAGGGCATGATTGATCCGCCGCGTGAGGAAGCCGTCGTTGCCATCGAACGCTGTCGCGGTGCCGGCATTCGTACCGTAATGATTACGGGTGACCATATGCTGACCGCACGAGCGATTTCACGCGAACTTGGCATCATCCACGGCGACGACAATCGAGTTCTGGCCGGTCAAGAACTGGCCGAGATGAGCGACGCCGAGCTTAGCGATGCAGTGGAAGAGCATTCAGTATTTGCCCGAGTGGCGCCTGAACACAAGCTTCGGATTGCCCAGAGCTTACAGGGAGGCGGTCATGTCGTGGCGATGACCGGCGACGGCGTCAATGACGCACCAGCCCTTAAGGCTGCTGATATCGGTGTTGCCATGGGGATAACGGGAACTGCGGTTAGCAAGGAAGCATCGAGCATGGTGTTAACCGACGACAACTTCGCCACCATCGTTGGTGCGGTGGAGGAAGGTCGCCATGCTTGGAACAGTCTTGAAAAAGCAATTTTATTTACGCTTCCGACCAACGGCGGGCAGGCGCTATTGGTCATGGGCGCGGTTCTTTTGGCACCATTTATTCCGCTGTTCGGTGTACGCCTGCCCCTGGAGCCTGTTCAGATTCTCTGGGTGAACCTGTTTGATTCATTCTTCCTCACCATGCCGTTGATGATGGAGCGCAAGGCCGAACATATCCTTGATGCAACTCCTCGCGATCCCGCGGCTAAAATCGCAAGCAGCTTATTTTTGCAGCGTGTTCTCTTAGTGGGCTTAACCATCGCGCTAACGGGCTTTGCCGTGTTTCACTATTTTGGTGCGGCGGCAATTGTTGACGGCAAAGTCATTGATCCACTCAGGTTAACCCAGGCGCAGACGGCAGCATTTTGGGCTGTCCTACTGGTTCACCTTGGCTTCGTCATGAGCGCGCGATCTGTCTACCGTTCTGCCTTCAGCTTCAGCCCGTTTACAAACAAGTGGCTATTGTTGGGTATCCTTACTTGCATTTTTGTTTGGTCCCTACCGCTGATTTCTCCAGTGTTCAGCTCAATGTTCCGGACGGCCGCTTTTCCTGCCGAATGGTGGCTGATAATCCTACCCACCTTGCTACCGGCTTTTATCGTCCTTGAGATTGATAAGTTCGTCCGCAGGCGCATGGGGGTGGTGCCAAGAGTGTAACCTCCAGGAATAATTCTCAGGAGAGATCTATTGTAATTCCCCCCCTTATTTATGTCGACGACCCAAATAGTGTCCCCATATTTCCGAACGACGTCGTTCTAAGGTTCTAACGTCGCATGATTACTAGAGGAGAAAATAATGCAAGTTGATCGCGCTTCTAATCGGTGGCTCGTTGTGCTTGGGTCGCTGCTCATTTAACTCAGCTTGGGGGCGATCAAGTTAGTAACAAAAGCCTTACGGGACAATTACCAAGAAGATCGACCTGCTGAAGCAGGTTGAAGACCGCGTCGCTTCTGATTTAGTCGAACTTGCAGCGCACGAAGGAAATGCTGCTCAAAAAGTCTTCTATACCGCTGGAATTACGACCCTGGTTCTTCTGGTTATCACGGGACTGCTGGTCTTCTTTATCGTCACGGGTATCACGCGTCCTATTGCAGGCATCACAGAAGCCATGTCTGTACTCGCTTCCGGCGACACAACGGTTGAGATTGAAGGTGCCGAGCGCGGCGACGAAATCGGCTCCATGGCGCAAGCGGTTCAGGTGTTCAAAGACAACGCCGTTGAACGGATCAAGCTCGAAGAAAAGCAGAAGGCGGCGGAAAAACGGACTGAGGAAGAAAAGAAAGCCATGATGCTAAAAATGGCCGATGGTTTCGAAAGTTCGGTTGGTGGCATTGTGCAGTCCGTATCGTCGGCATCAACCGAGATGCAATCTTCCGCTGAGGCCCTTTCGGCGACCGCCGAGCAGACAAGTGCTCAGTCCCAGGCAGTGGCCAACGCAGCCGACGGAGCATCATCCAATGTTCAAACCGTGGCGACAGCAGCCGAGGAACTTTCAGCCTCAATTTCTGAGATAAGTCGTCAAGTGGTTGAATCGACTAAAATCACGGGTGATGCCGTGAAAGAAGCGGAACGTGCTGATGAAATGATCCAAGGCCTGGCGACAGCTGCCAACAAGATTGGCGAAGTGGTTTCCCTGATTACGGACATTGCGGAACAGACCAACTTGTTGGCCCTGAATGCGACCATCGAAGCTGCCCGGGCTGGTGATGCTGGCAAAGGATTTGCGGTGGTGGCCCAGGAAGTCAAAAACCTGGCCAATCAGACGTCAAAGGCAACCGATGAAATCGGCAGTCAGATTGGTGACATTCAAGGCGCGACCAAGGATGCCGTTGATGCGATCCAAGGCATCGGCAAGACCATCAGCGACGTCAATGAAATTGCATCGACAATAGCTGCGGCCGTCGAAGAACAAGGCGCTGCGACCAACGAAATCGCCCGAAATGTTGAAGAGGCCGCCATGGGAACGACCGAAGTATCGTCTAATATTGGCGGCGTAACAGAGGCGGCAAGTGAAACCGGGGCCGCGTCCACACAAATGCTGGGTTCCGCAAATGAACTTTCTCAACAGTCGGAAATCCTGCGTGACGAAGTGGAGAAATTCCTGAGCGAGGTTAGGGCGGCCTAATTAGGCAGGGGAAAAACCGGGCGGTGGAATAGTGTGAATGGAAGAGGGGCCGTAACGATTGTCCCGCACTGATATGGTGAATGTTGATGAGTAAGTTTCTACCGAGGATTAGCAAAATTATTTTTGCACCAATTATCGGTGGCTTACTTGTCGCGGGATCGTTACCGGTTTGGGGCTCTGGCCCTGAGGAGACAAAGCCTACCAGTATTATTGCCGGTGTTGTCTCAAACTTTCCGCCCTATTATCAAACCGATAAATCGGGTAACCCGACAGGATTCGCCATTGATGTCCTTAACGGGGTTGCGAAGCATGTGGGCCTGGCTGTTACCTACCGTTCTTTTAAGGCCCCTCGAGACATGCGGGCGGCGTTGCGTGCAGGCCATGTTCATGTTGTACCCAGCCTTAGCGTTTCCAAAGCCCGGAAAAAGGATTTTTTATTTACTCAAACCGTAAGCACAATTCGTGTTTCTTTGTTCGTGCGTAATAAAACTTACGGGATAACGAGTCTGAGCGATTTGACGGGGAAATTAATTGGGGCACTCGAACATAAACGCCCTGCTCGGTTGCTTGCAGCTATGGGTCATACACAGATCAAGATTTATAAAAATGTACCTTCGGCGCTTTTTGGACTGCTTTCGGGTCAAGTGGAAGCATTTGTATTTCCAGAGGCTGTATTTTGGAAATTTGCCCACAAATCTAGAGTTGCGGAACAAATTAGAGCCCTGGAAACGCCAATTGCCGAAGTTAAGAGAGCCATGTTGGTGGCCAAAGGAAATGTGGCGCTTCAAGCACAGTTAAACCGTGGACTCGAAAAGTTTCTGGCATCAAATGAGTTTACCGAGATCTACCGCAATTGGTTTGGAACTCCATT
>JABJKH010000108.1 GCA_018660465.1 Rhodospirillaceae bacterium | reverse complement strand
GGTCCGTGACTGTGCCCGTGATCATGCCCGTGATCGTGACCACCGCCGTTACCCCCGCCGTTTCCGCCACTCGCGCGCTCTGCGGTCAGCACGACAGTCGCCGAAATGACACCCGGAAGGTCAAATACCGATTTCTCAGCTTCCTTGCGCAAGGGTTCCAATTGTGGCCCGCGTTCCGGGTCTACTTCGATGGCAAACGCTACGTGGCCGTCTTGAATTTGTATGCCTGTAACCATGTTCTGGCTTACAATATCGTCACCGTTATCTTTAATATTCTTAAGAGCGTCTAAAATTTGTTGCTCTGTTATTCCTGCCATCACTTGTAAGCTCCACGTCGTCTAACTAATTAATTTATAATGAGGCGGTCCCTGCACGTTGCACGGACTGCCGGGCTGGCCTATAAACCAACCCTGTTCATATAGGAATTGTCTGTGGGCTAACAATAGCAAATGCTAATTTACCCACTAAAACGAGAGGGACGAATTTATGGCTTGGACTCCACAAGGCGGCGGTCAAGGACCTTGGGGCGGCGGCAACGGCGGCGGTGGCGGTGGTCGCGGACCAACGGGACCGGGCGGGCAACCCCCCGACATCGAGGAAATGCTGCGTCGCGGCCAGGATAAATTTAAAAAGGCGATGCCAAGCGGCTTTGGCAGCGGCAAAGGGCTCGCGCTGATCTTGCTGGTTCTTGTCGGACTTTGGTCCTTCAGCGGTGTTTATCGTGTGGAACCGGGTGTCCAAGGCGTCGAGCTCTTGTTTGGGCGCTATGTAAAACAAACAGGTCCCGGTCTTCACATTTGGTTCCCAGCACCAATTGGCCAAGTGTTTACGCCGAATGTTGATGTGACCAACACTGTCGCGATCGGTTTTAGAAGCCAGGGTGAATCAAATCACCGGGCGATTACGCGGGATGTACCTGTGGAAAGCCTGATGCTAACTGGTGACCAGAATATCATCGATATTGATTTTGTTGTTCAATGGCGGATCAAGAACGCTGCCGAGTACTTATTTAATATCCGCGATCCACAAGCAACGGTGAAAATTGTTGCAGAAAGTGCCATCCGTGAAGTGATTGGTCGGACCAAGCTTGAGGACGCACTGACCAAGGAACGTCAGCAAGTTGAATCCAAAACAAAGGCCCTTCTGCAAACTATTCTTGATGAATATAAGGCTGGCGTTGCCATTGCCGAGGTTAAGCTGCAAAAGGTGGATCCGCCCAAAGAAGTAATTGATGCCTTTAACGATGTGCAGCGTGCCAAGCAGGATCAGGAACGCAAGATCAACGAAGCGGTTGCATACAGTAACGATGTTGTTCCTCGGGCAAAGGGTGAAGCAGCAAAAATGCTTCAGGAAGCTCAGGCCTATAAGGCAAGGGTCATTGATGAGGCAACGGGTGAAGCATCTCGGTTCCTGTCTGTTTACAATGCTTATAAGGGTAATAAGGCAGTGACGAAGCGACGTATCTACTTGGAACGGATGCAAGACGTGCTCAAAAATTCAGAGAAGGTCATCATTGACCAAGGCAAGGGGGGCGGCTCAGGCGTAGTTCCATATCTGCCATTGCCCGAACTGAAGAAACGTAGCGAAGGGAAGAAATGATGAGTAAGATATTTCTCGCTGTTATTGGATTTGTTGTCATTGTCGGCGGCATCATCGCCAATAGCGCTCTGTTTACGGTCCATCAGACCGAGCAGGCTCTCGTTCTGCAGTTTGGTAATCCTGTTAAGGTCGTTAAGGAACCAGGTCTGCACTTCAAGACACCGTTTGTTCAAGATGTTACGATGTACGATAATCGTATCTTGAATTTGGATCCACCCCCGCAGGAAATTATTCTGCAGGATCAAAAACGCGTCAACGTGGATAGTTTTGCCCGCTACCGTATCGTTGATCCCCTGGAATATCGTAAGAAGGCATTTTCCGACGCCAACTTCATTCAGGTTTTCGGGGGCCGGTTAAATTCGGCTGTTCGTGCCGAGATTGGTAAAATTCTCTTGGGCGATATGCTGACCGAGAAACGTGCCACATCTATGAACCACATCTCGGAGCAAATGAAAGCCCAAGCGCCTGAATTTGGTGTCGAAGTTGTTGATGTTCGTATCGGACGGATCGATTTGCCGGAGGTGACGTCGCAATCGGTTTATAATCGGATGCGATCTGATCGTGTCGCTACGGCTGCTGAATTGCGTGCTAAGGGTGAGGAGCAAAAGCTTCGAATTCAAGCCAAAGCGGATAAGACCCGAATCATTATCGTTGCTTCGGCGAAGAAAGATTCGGAAATCTTGCGTGGTGAAGGCGATGGAAAAAAAACCACCATTCTTAACGAAGCCTATGGACAGGACGCAGAATTCTTCGATTTCTACCGTTCGATGGATGCTTTAGGTATTGCGGTTGAGGAGGGTACGACGATGGTCTTGAGCCCGGATTCGGATTTGTTCCAGTTTTTTGGCTCGATTCCCAAGATTAAGAACAGGAATTAGGTTTTAACAAGGAAACAAGCATACGAACATATGAACGATCTGCTGACGGCGTTGGGTTTGGTGTTGGTAATTGAAGGGGTCGTTTATGCGTTGTTTCCAGACGCCATGAAGCGGATGACGACGCA
Organism: Rhodospirillaceae bacterium; assembly: GCA_018660465.1. Classification (NCBI taxonomy): domain Bacteria; kingdom Pseudomonadati; phylum Pseudomonadota; class Alphaproteobacteria; order Rhodospirillales; family Rhodospirillaceae; species Rhodospirillaceae bacterium. The sequence continues at coordinate 12,220 of JABJKH010000108.1, read as the reverse complement.
AATGCTACAAATACCGTCGACCAGTCTACGGTCGGCGGGTCTTGTCGCCGCTGTGATGGGTTTTTGTGTCGTGTGGTTCGTTCGAGGGTAACATTTTAGTGAAAATCCTATAAAGGCCTCACTTTTGCCCTAGTTCGGTCACATTCTCTGCCAATATAAGGGTCTGAGACATCAAATATTGATTTTACCTTCTCCATGGAGTGTTCTGACGTGAATCACATACATACTTCCAATGTTCGGAATGGTGGTCTTAATCGCCGTTCGCTGACCGCCCTGGTCTTAGTTGTCACAATGGGTTTGTCATCTGTGGTGGCCAACGCGAAATCAGCGCCGGACAGTTTTGCTGATCTGGCGCAGAAGCTACTTCCCGCTGTTGTCAACATTTCAACCACCCAGAACGTCGAAGGCCGGGGTGGTGTGCAAATACCGCAACTTCCACCCGGATCGCCGTTTGAAGACTTCTTCAAAGATTTTTTCGAGAAGAACCGTCGTCAGGAACAAAAGCGCAGTGTCACGTCGCTCGGATCCGGCTTTATCATTCGGAATGGCGAATACGTGGTGACCAATAACCACGTGATCCAGGATGCTGATGAAATTACGGTTATTCTGCAAGACAACACCCGCTTGAAAGCGGAACTCATTGGCCGTGATCAAAAAACCGACTTGGCAGTATTAAAAGTGAAGCCCAAAGATAAATTGCCAGCTGTTAAATTCGGGAACTCTGACAAAGCTCGGGTTGGTGATTGGGTAATCGCCATCGGTAATCCTTTCGGATTAGGTGGGTCCGTGACTGCCGGAATTATTTCTGCCCGCGGTCGAAACATTGGAAATGGTGCCAACTACACCGATTTCATTCAAACGGATGCTTCGATTAACCGTGGAAACTCTGGTGGACCAATGTTCAACCTTAATGGTGAGGTTATTGGCGTGAATACGGCGATTTATTCACCCACTGGGGGCAGTGTCGGAATTGGTTTCTCCATCCCTTCCGCTACGGTAAAAACCGTCGTTAACCAACTTATCAAACATGGTGAAGTTAAGCGTGGTTGGTTGGGTGTTCGCATCCAAGAAGTCACGGATGAAATTGCTGAATCCCTAGGGCTAAAAGAGGCCACCGGCGCACTGGTTGCCGATGTGGTCGCGGGCGGTCCGGCAGAAAAATCCAAAATCAAAACCGGTGATGTTATTCTGCGCTTTGATGGCAAGAAGGTGAAGACCATGCGTCACCTGCCCCGGCTTGTCGCCGAGACGGACATCGATAAGCCTGTTAAAGTTACCGTCTGGCGCAATAAAGAAGAGGTCAGCATCAATGTGAAGGTCGGTGAGCTTGATGAAGAAAAAATCAAGCAAGCATCGAAGTCGAGTGGTTCGGGTGGCAATAAAAATAATGTGGTCGTCGATGATCTGGGACTCGTCCTGTCAGTGGCGACGCCTGAGCTGAAAAAACGCTTCAAGCTGGATGAAAAAACCAAGGGCGTCGTCGTTACCAAGGTAAAACGCGACAGTGCCGCTGCGGAGAAAGGTCTTCGGCCTGGTGACGTGATTGTCGAAGTCACACAGGAAGAAGTCAGTCATCCTGGAAAGGTTCTTGAGAAAGTAAAAGCGGCAGTTGCGGCCGGTCGGAAGTCGGTGTTGCTTTTGCTTGAAGGCCAAGGTGGATTACGCTTCGTCGTCGTTAAGATCGGTAAAGCTGCCAAGAGTAAGAAAAAGAAGGGCTAACTGACGAATTCGTTTCGTTTGTATCCTTGGGCGTAGAGTACGCTAGTCAGGTCACCGTATTTGATCTGAAAGCGCGCGTTTGCGGCCACGACGGGTTTTGCGTGGAAGGCCATGCCCAGCCCTGCGGCTTGCAGCATGGGCAAGTCATTCGCGCCATCGCCAACGGTGACGGCGTCTTCCAAGGATATATTTTTCTCCTCAGTAAAGCGCTTCAGGGTCGCCAACTTGCCGTCTTTATCAATGATCGTGCTGCCGACCTGGCCCGTCAATTTGCCGTCTTCAATTTCAAAATTGTTGCTGACGTCCTCATGAAATCCGACCTGTTTGCGGATATGAGTGGTAAAAAACTTAAATCCACCAGAGACCAATACCGTGAATGCCCCGTTTTCGCGCATGGTTTGAACCAAGGTTCGGGCACCTGGCGTAAGTTCCATTTTGACCAAGGTTTTTTCCAAATTATCTATGCTCAGCCCCGCCAGCATGGCGACCCTTTGACGAAGCGACTCATCGAAGGCGATGGCACCATTCATGGCCTGGGTGGTAATTTCCGCGATCTCTTTCTTTTTGCCCGCAAATTCGGCTAGCTCGTCCAAGGTCTCGCAGGTAACGATGGTCGCATCCATGTCAGCTAAAAGCAGGGACTTGCGCCGTCCTGCTAAAGATTGTGCGAAGACATCTGTTTCTGTCAGCTGATTTCTGATCAGTGTTGCAGCCCGTGTGGGCTCCAACCCATCAAACAAAATATCGCAGGCAATTTGGTCAGCCAGCCAATCAAAAGCCCCCACGTCAGCACCCGCTTCGGCCAAGGCATCTGTGGCAACCGCAACTGCAGCGGTGTCCAAGTTTGCAAACTCGGAATTGACGGCGAGGGTAAGAACGTACTTCATGCGAATGTTGGAACATTATTTTATTAAGATAAGGTGGGTATAAGGCGCGTGTGCAGGGGAAGGCAAGTCTGATGGTGAACCGGGTTCTAATAATTGCCGGGCCCACGGCCGGGGGGAAGTCCGGGGCGGCGCTTGATGCTGCGCGGGAATTCGCTGGCACCGTCATCAATGCCGACAGCATGCAGGTCTACCGTGAGCTTCATATCTTATCAGCTCGGCCATCGGCAGACGATGAGACGCGCGCCCCCCACCGGCTGTATGGCGTACTACCAGCCAGTGATCGATGCTCCGCGGGGCGCTGGCTGGAATTGGTGGTGCCAGAGATAAAACAAGCCTGGGCAGAAGGCCGATTGCCAATCATCACGGGAGGCACCGGACTTTATATAAAGGCGTTGCTTGAAGGGCTGTCGCCAATTCCAGACATCCCCCCCCAGTATCGCACCGAAGCGGAGAAGCTTCTTACTGATCTAGGAGGGGAGACGTTTAAGAAAAAGCTGGCCGAACTCGATCCTTCCTCGGCTGCAAACCTGCCCGCCGGAGACCGTCAGCGACTCATCCGGGCCTATGAGGTGGTGAGGGCCACCGGGAAACCATTATCCCAATGGCAAGGCGGCGAGGACACTGCGCCTCTTGTCGATGCAGAATTCCAAACCATTGTCCTCATGCCACCTCGTGAAGCGCTTTATGCCGCCATCGATGCGCGCTTTGATCAAATGATTGAGGGGGGAGCCTTGGAAGAGGCAAAGACCCTCCATGATCTAGATTTAGACCCGGGCCTACCGGCCATGAAGGCTGTCGGTGTGCCGCAACTGGGGCGATATTTGCAGGGACAACAAACCTTGGAAACAGCATGTGATGACGCCAAGCGCGCATCTCGAAATCTGGCAAAACGACAAATGACTTGGTTTCGTAACCAAATAGAACCCAATTTAGGGGTATTTGAGCAATATTCGGAAAGTCAAAAGGAAAAAATCTTTTCATTTATTCGAAATTTTGTATTGACCCGCTAGATACGAACGATTAGGTTTCCGCCTTCTTGAGGGATACCTGGGAAGGCGCGGTCGCTCGCATGGAAGAGCCATGAGGCGGTGATCGTCTAATTCACTATTAGAAGCAGACCGAATTGAAGGCGTGGGTGAAAGATGTCGAACGAATTGAGTGATGAGCAATATAATGGCGCAACGATCCTGATTAAGGCTTTGGTCGATCAGGGCGTGGATACGGTGTTCGGATATCCGGGCGGTGCCGTGCTGCCTATTTACGATGCCATCTTCAAGCAGAACAAGCTGCGTCATATTCTGGTGCGTCACGAACAAGGAGCCATGCACGCAGCCGAAGGCTATGCTCGGTCCAGCGGCAAGGTCGGCTGCGTCCTAGTGACCTCAGGCCCTGGCGGGACTAATGCTGTGACCGGCCTTTGCGATGCCATGTCGGATAGTATTCCCGTAGTTTGTATTACGGGACAAGTGCCGACGCATTTGATTGGTAATGATGCGTTTCAGGAAGCCGATATTACAGGCATCACGCGTCCCTGCACGAAACACAATTACCTGGTAAAAGACGTGGATAGTCTGGCGGAGACTGTGCACGAAGCGTTCTACGTTGCGCGTAGCGGCAGGCCCGGCCCGGTTCTGATCGATTTTCCAAAAGACGTGATGAATGCGACGGGTGACTACACGCCACCGCTTGATGTCGAACACAAAACCTATAAGCCGCAGATGGATGGCGACAGCGCGTTGATCCGCGAAGCCGTGAAGATGCTGAAGGCTGCTAAGAAGCCGATCATCTATGCCGGCGGCGGGGTGATCAATTCTGGCCCGCACGCGTCTGAGTTGCTGACCGAATTGGTTCGCCTTACAGGTGCGCCGTGTACATTGACGCTCATGGGGCTTGGCGCATTTCCGGCATCTGATAAACAATTCGTCGGTATGCTCGGCATGCACGGAACATATGAATCCAATTTGGCGATGCATGATTGTGATGTGATGCTCGCGGTTGGTTCTCGGTTTGATGATAGGATCACCGGCAGGCTTGATCAATTCTCGCCGGGATCGAAAAAGATTCACATCGATATTGATCCGTCTTCCGTGAACAAAAACGTTGCCGTTGATTTGCCGATTATTGGCGACGTCGGCAGCGTGCTCACCGATATGGTTGAGGCCTGGAAGGCTGACCCGACTGAACAAGACAAAACAGCGATAGAAGACTGGTGGGTTGAGATCAATACCTGGCGCAAGAAAGACTGCCTGAAATTCGATGAAAACAGCGGTCTTATCAAACCACAATATGCGATCCAGCGTTTGTACGAGATGACCAAAGATCGGGAAGACGTGTTTATCACGACCGAGGTTGGTCAGCATCAAATGTGGGCGGCACAGTTCTATCATTTTGATAAACCCAATCACTGGATGACATCTGGCGGTCTGGGTACCATGGGCTATGGTTTGCCTGCGGCCATGGGCGTGCAAGTGGCGCACCCGGAGGCATTGGTTGTTGATATTGCTGGCGAAGCATCGACCCTGATGAACATTCAGGAAATGTCGACAATTGCTCAGTGTAAATTGCCGGTGAAGGTTTTCATCTTGAACAACCAGTATCTTGGCATGGTGCGCCAATGGCAGGAATTGTTGCATGGTGGCCGATATGCTGAAAGTTACATGGACTCGCTGCCCGATTTCGTTAAATTGGCCGAAGCATTTCAGGCCGAAGGCCTGCGGGCGACCAAGCTTGATGAATTGGATGACGTGATCAAAGCCATGATCGACTCGGACAAGGCGGTCATCGCTGATATCTGTGTTGATCCGGCGGAGAATGTGTTCCCGATGATTCCATCTGGTGCGGCGCACAACGAAATGTTACTGGGACCAGAGGATAAGGCTGAACAACCCATATCCGAAGAAGGCATGGTTCTGGTTTAGAGTACTGAGACTATTTTCGGGTAAAATTTCTGGGAAATAAGAACGTGACACCGATCGAAACGACAATTGAAAAGCACACCATCGCGGTTCTGGTTGATAATGAATCCGGCGTATTGGCGCGCGTGGTCGGGTTGTTTTCCGGTCGCGGGTATAACATCGAGAGCTTGACCGTGGCGGAAACAGACATCCACGAAAATCTTTCGCGCATTACCATTGTAACCTCAGGCACACCGATGATTATCGAACAGATCAAGGCGCAACTGGGCCGTTTGGTTCCGGTTCATAATGTGCGGGACCTGACATTGTTTGGGGCGCATGTGGAACGGGAACTGGCGTTGGTAAAGGTCCAAGGGACCGGCGACGCGCGTGTCGAAGCTTTGCGCATCGCGGATATCTTTCGGGCTCGCGCCCTTGATAGTTCCAACGAATCATTCGTTTTCGAAATCGTCGGAGACACCGGGAAGTTGGATGCTTTTATTAAACTCATGGAGCCATTGGGGCTTATCGATGTTTCGCGCACCGGCGTCGCTGCCATTGCGCGGGGAATTGATCCGCTCACCTAATACCAAGTTGCAGTAATAATGACCCATAGAGACGACATACCAAGGTTTTCGGCAAGGAGCGTGCGGCGCGGTGATGCTCTGCATCACAAGGCGTGCTTGACGCTGCCCGAAAGCCTTGGTATGTCGCCGCTTTGGTCGCAAATATGGCCCGTCGGAGGGCGTCCAAAAATCTTGCCGATGCCAGGCATCGCCTGCGACATTTCTCCTACCCGACGGACCGTATTTGCGATCTCTATGAGTCATTATTACTGCAATTTGGTATAAAGCTTCATTTCGTAATTTCTAATTTGACCAATTTGGTTCCTTTGAAGAGGTAAGACTATGCAAGTTTACTACGATAGAGACGCCGACGTTAACATGATTAAAGAGAAGAAGATCGCCGTCCTTGGCTATGGTAGCCAAGGTCATGCCCACGCGCTTAACTTGCGCGACAGTGGTGTGAAGGATGTGGTGATCGGTCTGCGTCCGGGTTCCGGCAGCATCGCCAAAGCCGAAGGCGAAGGCCTTAAGGTCATGTCGAATGCTGAAGCGGCAGCCTGGGCCGACATCGTTATGGTCCTGACCCCGGATGAAGGCCAGGCCAAACTTTACGCGGCGGACCTGCGTGACAACATGAAGCAGGGCGCAGCGCTTGCTTTCGCTCATGGTCTTTGCGTTCACTTTCAACTGATCGAACCCCGTCCTGATCTCGACGTCTTTATGGTTGCGCCGAAGGGCCCGGGCCACACGGTGCGTTCTGAATACGTCCGTGGTGCCGGTGTTCCGTGCTTGCTGGCTATTGAACAAGACGCCAGCGGCAACACCCACGATATTGGACTGGCCTATGCGTCAGCCATCGGGGGTGGCCGCGCCGGTGTTATCGGCACGACATTTAAGGAAGAATGCGAAACTGACTTATTTGGTGAGCAGGCGGTGCTTTGCGGCGGTTTGACCTCAATGATCCAAGCTGGGTTCGATACCTTAGTCGAAGCTGGGTACGCACCTGAAATGGCTTACTTCGAATGCGTGCACGAAGTTAAATTGATTGTCGATCTGATCTATGAAGGCGGCCTCGCCAACATGCGTTATTCGATTTCCAACACCGCTGAATACGGCGACTACACCAGTGGTCCTCGGGTCATCGATGCGGGTGTTAAGGAACGTATGAAGGATATTTTGGACGACATTCAAAAAGGAAAATTCGTGCGCGATTGGATGCTTGAAAACGAAGCTGGTTGCCCAAGCTTTAAAGCCCAACGTAAGGCGTCCGAAGCCAACCACATCGAAGAAGTCAGTCAGCGGCTGCGCGACATGATGCCGTGGATTTCAGAAAATGCTTTGGTCGATAAGTCTAAGAACTAAGCCGTTCTGAAAAGTCTAAACGATTTAAGCCGCGCCCTTCGAGGCGTGGCTTTTATTTAGCCATCAAGCCAGGCAACAGCGCGGATCGGGCTTCCTGTTCCGCCCTTGATCTTCAGTGGGAACCCAATAAATTTGAAGCGGCCCTTGCCCACAAGTTTCTCCATATTGACGAGGCCTTCCATATGGGTGAAGCCCAAATCCCGACAAACGTGATGGACCTCAAAATTATGCCGCCCCGGTCGCCCAGGGCTCACCGCTTCGACGCCGAAACTTACGATCTCTAGTTCGCCGAGCCAGGTTGCAGATTCCTTTGTCAGTCCCGGAAAGTCGGTCAAGTATCCGGGTGTGCCTTGCGCCCGGCGGTGATAGTCCATGTGCAGCAGCACCGTATCACGAGGCCGAATATCCACGCCTGCGACCTCGATTGCTTTTTTCAGATCATCGATGGAAATGTCAGATTTTAGTTCCTTGTGTGACAGGTCCAGACATACCGCCTCGGTGAAATAATCCTCCAACGGCGTCTCATCTATGGATTTCGCTTGATGGCTGGAATCGAAGTGAATTGGCGCATCAACGTGTGTGCCGGAATGATCCCCCATCGCAAGCGACAGGGTTGAGCATGTAAACTCATACCCATCCGCTTCACGAACCTCGTCATGTGTGGCGTAATTCGTAATAACAATAGATGGGTGATTAGGCAGCCGCGGCATCATATGGGTGAGATCTTTACTCAGATCGATCAACTGCATCTATCTTCTCCTCGAACCAACTAATTGCGAACGCAACTCAGAATAGATCGGCTTGCCTCAATCGGCAAGATGCTGTGTTACGGCCGATGCAACTCTGCCCGCGTCCTCGTAAACGTCCGCCGCCCGCGTTTAAAGCCGAAAAGCGCTTGCGCGTTGGTGGCGATGGTTTCGTCGGCTGTTTTCGCGTCCCAGACGACGAGGTCGGCTTGCTTGCCGACTTCAACGCCGTAGTCGTCTCGACCAAGCAGTTTGGCGGGGCTGTAGCTTAGCATGTCGAAGCATTGGGTGAGTTCGTCGGCTGTGCCGCGTTGGGCGACGTTGGCGTACATGTTGGCCATGCGCACCATGGAGCCATCACCGAAAGGGGTGAACGGGTTGAGGATGTTATTGGTCGACAGGCAGCAATTTGCGCCGCCGTTCATCAGGGCGTTGACGTCGGCGACACCGCGAATAACGCTGTGGTCTTGGTGGCGGCCTTGGGTGAACAGATCAGTTGCCGGTAGGACAGTAACCGTGACGCCGTAATCAGAAAGTTTTTTGCCCAATTCGGCCAATTCGGCTGGGTTCATGGCCGCGTACTTGGAACCATGCCCGATGGCGACCCGTCCGCCCCAGCCGATTTGCTCGGTCAGTTCACACACCAAATGAATATCCATGTCTTCGGCGACGTGCCCGACATCGAGGTGAATATCAACGTCGATGTCATATTCCTTGGCGAGCTCGAATATACGGCGGATTTGCGCGGGGCGGTCGCTATCATAACTGGGCGCGCCACCAATTGCCTCGGCACCGCGTTCCACCCCCGCGACTAAATTTTCGTCGGCGCCGGGGACGCCGGTTAGTCCTTCTTGTATGAAGACGCAGAGGTCGAGGTCAATCGCCCAGGCGTAATCTTTGACCAGTTGTTCCAATGCGTAAAAACTATTCATGCCGACGTTGGGGTCGACTTCCACATGGGTGCGCATGTGGGTGGTGCCATTGATCAGGCAGGATTCCAAAGAGGCCTGTGCCCGTTCGTAGACATCGTCGACCGTAAACGTGTGTTTGACAGCAGACACCCGTTTCATGTGGTCGGTACCCCGGTTGGGCGACGGCGAACTGCGGTCGAGAATGCGTGACTTATCGAGATGAATATGCGTTTCGACCAGACCCGGCGACACCATGCAGCCCTCGACTTCAATTTCTTCGCCTTCGGCCGACAGTGCTGGTTCTATGGCGGTGATTTTCCCGTCTTGAATTCCGATGTCTTGCAAGGGCGCATCTGGGGCTGAGCCGACAATGCGGGCATTGCGTAAAATTAAATCTAAAGCCATTTACGAGTTTCCTTCTTCATAATTATTTTTCTTAGCCCGCTGTGCCCGCTTGATTAAGGATCGCGTGCAACAGGACATCACACCCGGCGGCGCAGTGTTCCTTGCTGGCATATTCAATTTCGGCGTGACTGATGCCGTTTTCGCAGGGCACAAAAATCATCGCGGTTGGTGCGACTTGGGCGACGTAAATTGCATCATGCCCGGCACCTGAGACGATTTCCATTTGGTCGTAATCACAAAGCGTGGCGCCTTCCCGAACTGCATCAACACAATCTTTGTCAAATTGTGTCGGCTCCAAGGCCCAAATTTTGGAGACTTCAACACCCATATCGGTCTGTTGGGAGAGGTCTTCGCAATAGGTTCGTAATTCTTGTTCCATATGTGCCAGTGCTTCAGCCTCTGGATGACGCATATCAACCGAAAATATAACTTTGCCGGGGATCACGTTTCTGGAATTCGGGCTGACCTGCATGAAGCCGACAGTGGCAGCACCGAAGGGGGGATGATCGTGACCAATGCGATTAATTTCCTGCACAATCTTCGACGCTGTGACCAAGGCGTCTTTTCGCGCAGGCATGGGGGTCGGACCCGCATGGGAATCTTGGCCGGTGACGGTAATATCGTACCAGCCTTGGCCGTTAGCAGCGCCCACCACGCCGATGGTTTTTTCCTCGGCTTCCAAGATTGGCCCTTGTTCGATGTGCAGCTCGAAGTAAGCGCCCATCTCGTGTCCGCCTGCGGGTTCGTCGCCGGCATACCCAATGCGTTCCAGTTCTGCGCCAAGTGTTGCACCCTCGGTGTCTTCGGCGGCTTTGATTTCGTCAATATCGAAGGCCCCCGCAAAAACGCCTGATCCCATCATGGAGGGAGCAAATCGGGTGCCTTCTTCGTTGGTCCAGACGCAGACTTCGACGGGAGCCTCGGTTTCAACTTTGTGGTCGTTAAGGGTGCGGATGACTTCCAATCCCGCCAGCACGCCCAGGACGCCGTCAAATTTCCCACCGCTGGGCTGGGTGTCAAGGTGGCTTCCTGTGGTGATTGGCGCCAAGGTGTTATCTTTGCCAGGGCGACGGGCGAACATATTGCCGATAGAATCCACACGGACTGTGCAGCCGGCACTTTGACACCAGGAAACAAATAGATCGCGGCCTTGCTTATCCAGATCGGTCAGCGCCAACCGACGGCATCCACCTTTCGGAGTCGCACCGATTTTCGCCATCTCCATCAGGGTGTCCCAAAGGCGACCACCGTCGATATGAATATTTCGCACTTCGTATGTCTCCCCCTCGTTTGATCACTACCCTAACAAGCGTTTGAGATTTTCCCAATTCATTTGATTGGTTTCAATTGTTAATCCGATCTAATTCTCGGGCATACCGATTGTAGCGTTGGTGATATTCGTCGAATTCCGGGATATTTGCGGTTTTTTCGGCAAATGTCCGTAACACCGGCGCTTGTTTGGCGGCGAAATCATACATATCAACCTTCGGCATTCGGGGAATTAATGTCGTAAAGTTCAGGACGATGTGGCCGCCGGTTGGTTTCATGGCAACCTTCATCAATTCCGGTCTCAATGTGGGTACGCTCTCCAGTAGCCATTCAGCATAAGGGACCAGAATTTCAGCGTCCTGCTCAAGCGCGTGACGTTCGAGATCAAAGCTTTCTCGCGTGATCACTTTTTTACCTTGGTAAACAACGGCGGCTTCTTCAGATGTATCACAGAGCCAGCCCGGCTTAGGGATCAACAGATCGGTTTGATCGGTTTCATCACGGGCCGCAGAAAAGGGCATGGTGCGGCAGCGGAGTGGCTTGTTTGGGTGAAGCCGGCAAAGGCCGTCATCTGTGAGTTCAGAGCACGCCATGGACGGCGGGATATAGGACGCTGGATAAATTCGAACGGCGGCTTTCTTGCCCCGTTTTAGCTTGAGGGTGAGCCCCTGTCGGGCAGTTTCATCAAACGATCTGCCACCCTGGCGCAGTGGGCTCCAAATGACAAAAAGCGGGAAGCGGTCAGCGTGTGTGAGTGCATCGTCGAGGGTCAAAGGCAACCAACCAGTGCAACATTTTCCGCAGGCGGTACAGTCGAAACGGCGTTCCATTTTTTAGACCATCATAATCATGCAGCACCGCAGCATTTTTTGAACTTTTTTCCTGATCCGCAGGGGCAGGGTTCGTTACGTCCAACTTTTTGAACTCGTCTTGGTTCACCCCGGGGGTTCATCTGGCCTCCCGTATACACCCATTGTCCTTGTTCGCGTTTGAAGTCAGAGCGTTCGTGATGCATACGGTCTTCACCATCCTGATGAAATGTAGCAGCAAATTCGACAGTGCCTGTATTATCCTCAGTCCCGCCGCCCGTTGTTTCTCTTATGTCCAGGCTGAGCCACTTAACGCTGTTGGCCATGCTTTCCGCCGCTGATCTATTGTAGTCATCGCGGACTTCTTTCCCGTGGGTCTTTTCAATGTGGTCGATATTGCCTTTGACGTAGGCGGAATAACGAGACCGCATTAATGCTTCGGCAGTTGGGGCTGGTGTTCCTGCAATAATAGGTTCGCAACAGGCATCAAAATTTTTTTTAGAACCGCACGGGCATGTTGTCATGTTTAGAGTCTATCTTTTCTACGGGTTATGATTCTCCTGAGTTTTTAAAATTGGGCCTAAACGCTTCGTCTCACAAGACAAATTCAGCAAAATTCCAGTTGACATATTCGTCGAATACAGCCATCTCT
>JABJKH010000107.1 GCA_018660465.1 Rhodospirillaceae bacterium | reverse complement strand
GATTGCCTTGGCTGCACCCGTCTGACGTGTCTGCGATTTCTGTCTCATCTTCGTTCCCTTCGGTCACTACGATGAGCTAAAAATCCTCTCTTATGCAATCCCGCTAATTTGTTCCATAGGCGCTGACGTTAGACAGTCCATGAGATTGAACTGGGAATTGATGCAGGATTTACGCGTTATCTCACGAAACCAATTAATGTCGTCGAAATTGCTAATGCCATTAGAGACGCCGCTGATCTAGATTCCCCAGTTGAAACCACGTCAGAACAGTACGCCGTTTAAACAATTCGTATCTGCTAAAATTTTTCCATCGAAAAAATTGCGCTGGCTTACAAGCATTCTTTGAATTTTTGTGCGACTCCGGTTAAGTTTAGATATGGCTCGTTTAGCTCGCGTTGTTGTTCCCGGTGTCCCGCACCTTGTTGTGCAACGGGGCAATCGGAATCAGGAAACCTTCCTTAGGGAGAAGGACTACGCGGCTTATATTGACCTAATGGCTGAATGGTGTGGTCGGTTAAAGGTCAAAGTCTGGGCCTATAGCCTTATGCCCAATCATACGAATTTACTTTGTATACCAAAAACGGAAGACGGACTGGCTCTTGCAATTGGCGAAGCACACCGACGCTACACGCGGCTGGTGAATGATCGCGAAGGGTGGAATGGCCATCTATGGCAGGGGCGATTTTCGTCATTTCCATTAGAAGCCGACCACGTCTTGGACGCGGCGCGTTATGTCGAATTGAATCCAGTTCGTTCAGGCCTTCGGCGCCGGATCAAGGATTGGAAATGGAGCAGCGTTCGGGCGCATCTCGCGGGTGAAAATGATGCTTTAGTTCAAGCAAAGCCACTTCTCAGAAAGAGAAAAAATTGGGATGCATTTCTACGCGATGGATTGAGTGAAAAAAGCCTGGATGCGTTACGTCGGCATAGCCGAACTGGGCGCCCGTTGGGATCGGATGAGTTTGTCGAAGGTATCGAAAGCAGTTTGGGGCGAAGTCTCAAGAAACAAAAACCAGGGCCCAAGCCAGGATCTAAACGCAGAGTTAAGGCAAAAACTCCAAAGGAAAAACCGGTTCCCAAGCCAGCCCCCAAACCTGCCGTTGGGCGCGGTGCTGTTAAGGGTCGAAAAAGAAAAACAAGTAAGTCCTAATCTGACTTTCGACTGTTCCCGGGGCGACATCATGAAACTGTATGAATTTGTTATTTCGGGCAACAGCCATAAAGTACGGATGCTGCTTTCCTTCTTAGGCCTCGACTACCAAAGCGTCGCCATTGATTTGCGAGCCGGTGAACAGAAGACAGCTGAATTCCTAAAGCTAAACCCGCTGGGCCAAGTGCCGGTAATGGAAGATGGCGGGCGCGTCATATGGGGGTCTCAGGCGATCCTGATCCATGTCGCCGGTCAATACGACCCTGATCGGCAATGGTGGCCTGACGATGCCGTGGATCAAGGAGAGATTACCCAGTGGTTAGCGTTCGCCTCCCATGAAATGTTATCGGGATGCATGACGGCCAGAGCACATATAAAATTCGGCCGTACAACTGACCTCGGACTGGCACAAGAGCGAGCACGATCCGCATTGGAAATCTTAGAAGCCCGCTTGTCAGCGAACGACTGGTTGGCGCTTGGGCATCCGACCTTGGCAGATATCGCATGCTATCCTTACGCTGCCTTGGCTGGTGAAGGCGATATCGACGTAGAACCCTATAAGAATGTAGCAAAATGGTTTGACCGAATTTGCGCGTTACCGAATTATATTTCTATGCCTGGGTTACCAGGAGCCTAAGCTGGTCTGAAACATTGGAAAGACTAACGATGTCAGGTTTCGGGAATAAAGTTTATTTGTTGCTTTCAATATTGGTCTTCATCGTCGCGGACAATAGCCAGCCCGCATATGGCTTTGAGAGAGCCTGCATGCATGGCTTGGTTCGATCTCCTGCGATCTTGCAGTTGGCAAAGTTTGAGAGAGCAAAGATCCGAAACGACCATCTGAACATTAGTTTCATTGGCCATGCGGTGTTTTTTATTGAGACCCCGGGTGGCACTTCGCTGGCGACGGACTACAACGGCCTTCACACCCCGCCCTACGTTCCTGACATCGTCACAATGAACCCGTCCGCGGGCACCCACTATGACGATCGACCTGACCCCGCAATTAAGTTTCCTCTTATCGGTTCCAACCCGGACGGCAGTGTCGCCACGGTGGATATCCGATATAAGGACATGCGGGTCTACAATGTGCCGACCAACGTGTGGAAATTGAAAGAGGTTCTGCACAGCGATAGCTCGGTCTTCGTCATGGAATCTGCGGGGATTTGCATTGCCCATCTGGGACACCTGCATCATGCATTAGGTAAGAAACAACTGGACCTTATGGGACGCATTGATATTTTGATGGTACCGATTGACGGTTACGCAACCATGAGCCACGAAGAAGTCATGAAAGTGATCGCCGACGTAAAGCCCAAACTTATTCTTCCTATGCATTACCATTTTCCGGGATCGAAACAGGAATTTACAGAACTTGCCGCACCCCACTATAGGATCAAAGAATTGAAGACGCCGGTCTTTCAGATCAGCCGGCGGGATTTGCCGAAGAAGACAGAGGTCCTGTTTCTTCCATCCCATTATGGCGATACGCTTCCCAGCGTGGACACTCCGTGACGGAGACGACGCAAACCCAGACACATTCGGGTAATATTACAGGTGCACTTTGGATGCTGGCAGCCGTAGGTTTGTTTACGGCGACGGTGACGTTCGTCAAGGTATTGGGCGAAGAACTGGATACATTTCAGATCGTCTTTATCCGAAGTGTTGTCGGATTCTTATTCGTCTTGCCGTTTGCGCTTCGGGGCGGCAAGTCCGTATTTATACCCAAACGCCCCTGGGTCCTGCTGGTCCGGATGGTATCAGGTAATGGAAATTTATTTTGTAGTTTCTACGCCGTGACGCACCTTCATTTAGCAGCCGCAATTGCCATTTCTTTTGTGCGGCCCTTGTTACTGATTTTTCTCGCCATTTGGTTTCTGGGTGAGGTCATACGGTGGAGACGTTGGACCGCGACGATCGTTGGGTTCTTAGGGGCGCTGGTCATGATCAGGCCGGGTTTTGTGGAAATCGAATTTGCGGTGATTATCGCATTGATGGGGGCCGCCTTCGGGGCGGCCAGTCATACCAGCGTGAAATTACTCACGCGGAGTGATCGTCATTTAACACTGCTCGTCTATCCCAGCTTATTCGGGTGTATTATATTTATGGTGCCAGGACTTTATTATTGGCAAGCACTGACATTAACCCAATTGGGCCTATTGATTGTCATGGGTGGCAGTATGATTTGTGCTCAGACCTGCGTCGTCCGGGCATTTGCCGCAGGCGAAGCAACCTTTGTATCGCCAATTCAGTTCATCCGGTTAATCGGCGCTGCACTCATTGGATTTCTAATATTTGGTGAAGTGCCGGATGTATGGACCCTAGCCGGTGCGACCATCATCGTCAGCGCAGCGCTTTATACAGGCCATCGTGAAATTAAAGTCCGCAGCGAGAAGACCCCAGCGCCACCCCCACCGAGTACCGATATTTAATCTGAATTGTTTGAATTTAAGGGGTTATAAAATATAGATAAGGGGCATATTGGACGGTTTAGGATTCAATAGTAAATCTGTAGGAGTTTATTCAATTTATGTCTGATCCCCACAACGACATACGCGAGGCTGTCGCCGCCCTTTGCAGTCAATTTCCCGGTGAATACTGGCGAGATCTCGACCGTGACCGCGGCTATCCTAAAGAATTTGTCCAGGCATTAACTGAGTCGGGCTTTCTGGCAGTTTTAATCCCTGAAGAATACGGCGGCAGCGGGTTGGGCATGGGTGCGGCCAAGGTAATTATGGAGGAAATTCATAAATCCGGCTGTAATGGCGCGGCCTGTCATGCGCAAATGTATACGATGGGAACGGTACTTCGTCATGGGAGCGCTGAACAGAAAGCAGCCTACTTGCCAGGAATCGCTTCCGGCGCATTACGTCTTCAGGCCTTCGGCGTGACGGAACCATCCAGCGGCACAGATACCAGCCGCATTAAGACCACCGCCGTGCGGGACGGCGACGACTATGTCGTGAATGGACAAAAAGTATTTATTTCGCGGACCGAACATTCTGACCTTATGCTGCTGCTTGCTAGAACATCGCCTCGAGATGCTGGACCCAAGCCGCATGATGGTATGTCTGTGTTTCTGTTGGACATGCGCGAAGTTGTCGGCAACGGCCTAACCATCAATCCCTTACGCACCATGTTTAATCACCACACCACCGAATTGTTTTTCGACAATGTGCGCATCCCCGCTGACAGTCTGGTGGGTGAGGAAGGCAAGGGCTTCAGATACATCCTCGACGGCATGAATGCGGAACGAATTCTCATCGGCTCCGAATGCATTGGCGATTGCCGGTACTTTATTGGTAAGGCTACGGCCTATGCCAATGACCGGGTTGTCTTTGATCGTCCCATTGGTCAAAACCAAGGCGTTCAATTTCCCATCGCCCGCGCTTATGCCGCGACTGAGGCCGCCGCCCTGATGGTAGAGAAAGCAGCCGAACTATTTGATGTAGGCGAGCCCTGTGGCGCGGAAGCCAATATGGCTAAAATGTTAGCGGCGGAGGCATCTTGGCAATCGGCTGACATGTGTATTCAAACCCATGGCGGGTTTGGCTTTGCCGAAGAATACGATATCGAACGCAAATTCCGCGAAACCCGGCTTTATCAAGTGGCGCCAATCTCCACCAATCTGATCCTATCCTATCTTGCCGAGCATGTGCTGGGGTTGCCGCGATCATTTTAGCGGAGTCGTCCATTTTCCACGTACCAAGTGACGGCGATCATTTTCAGTGATAACATGATAGGGTTAAGTATTGGCAGTAAGGGTTTCCAAGACAAGCAGGCGAACGATGAAAAAAATTATATTCGCAGGAGTTCTCGTGAGTGCGGTCGTTGCTGGACAGTCAGTGAGCGCCAGGCAACTGGTGGTCATTGAATCTTCCAGCCCGACAATTAAGAACGGACAAATTCTGGACAGCGCTAAACCGTTAAGCCTTGGCAAAGACGTAAAGCTAACCCTGATCGCCGACGATGGCCAAGTGACTAAACTTGCCGGCCCCTTCTCTGGCTTGCCTGTAGCGAAAAGCAGTAGTGCAGGAGGTGCTTCCGCGTCGGGAGGTACACGCATGATCGCAATGCTGTCGCGTCTCGTTGGCCCGAAAAGCATGGATCAGTCTTCAATTGGCACGGTTCGCTCCGGGGTTGGCTCCCCCCCTCGAAATCCGTGGGCGATTGACGTCAAACGGCGTGGTGCCCACTGCGTAAAAGCGAAATCGGCTAAGTTCTGGCGCACAAAAAGCCGGAAAAGGGCAAAGTTCTCGGTCTTGCCAATGCCGGGCGGTCCGAAAGTAAAAGTTAAGTGGCCGAAAAGGACTGAACTGCTCAAATGGCCGGGTTCCGTACCGCTCACCGACGGGGCGGCTTATAAAATTAAAATCTCAGGCATGCCGACCAAGACCATCAACATACACCTCGCCCCATCCAACCTACCGACACCTGCACACGGGGCCGCCTGGATGGTCGGGAAAGGGTGCATGGTGCAAGCGAAGTCTTTGCTCAAGAAGTTGAAGTAGCAAATACCAAGGCTCGATAATTAAGCCCTAATTGTTTCGAGATACTCCCAGTTGACCTCAATCCCAAATCCTGGATCGTCGTTCAGGTGAACCATGCCATCGCGGTACTCTGATGATTTGGAATAGAGACGGTGCTGAAAGGGTCGGCGGTCATGAGCCGCATGAGATTCAGCGCCGAACGCCGCATCCGCAAATGCCGAAGCAAGATGGCCATGAATTTGCGGTGCCGTGTGGGGCGCGATAATCACACCTTGTTGTTCCGCCAGGTGGGCAATCCTTAAAGACTCTGTGAAGCCTGCATGACGGGTCGAATCAAACTGGACGTATTTCAGCGCCCCGGAATTGATGAAATCGCGGATCGTGAACCGCGTCCATTCTCGTTCTCCATGAGCTAACGGAATGGGTGAGCCCGCTGCCAAGCGCACATAATCAGCCGGTTGAAGATGCCAATGCAGCGGCTCTTCCAACCAAAAAATATCATACGGTGCGACCGCATTTGCGAACTTGATGCAATCTTCGACCCCATAGGGCGCATTCATATCCAGCATCAACAACGTATCCGGCCCAATCGCATCTCGGGTCACGCGAACGCGCGTCAGTTCATCTTCCAACGACAGTGCGCCGGTCTTTATTTTTACCGCTCGATAACCCATTTCGACGTAGCTGGCCATTTCTTCACCAACGACTTCCAACGGCGCCCCTGGTACGTAGTACCCGCCCGTGGAATACGTGAAGACGCTCGTCCTGGTGCCGCCTAGTAACTTATAAACCGGCAGCCCGGCAGCCTTACCCTTGAGGTCCCAAAGCGCAATATCGATACCTCCAATCGCGGCCATGGCTTGCGGGCGCTGGCTCCGTGGTAGGGGTGATGGCAGGCCATCCCAGTCGCCCAGGCCTCCAGGCCTCGGACTTAGACTGGAAAACAACCGCTCCCAGATTTCGACATGCCCCATTGGGTCCATGCCGATGATGCATTCTGCGAACTTCGCCGCTAAATCACAGATTGTATTTTGCGGACCACCCTGCACTTCCCCATACCCGACCAAGCCCTCATCTGTTCGGACTTCAAACAGAATCATGCTTGCATTCCGGCTAATCTCGTGCGCCGTCCAACTGGGTATTTCAATATCTACTTTAATGGGATGTGTGATGACTTCGGTGATCTTCATGTGGTGTTTCCTTCGTCTAATTTTTTCGTGCGTTCGCGGTAGCCGATGTAGGCAGTTGAGAAAAAGATCATGGCACCGCCAAGCCATGTCCAGATTACCGGGAGTTCGCCAAGCGCGATGTATCCCAGCAGGGCGACCCAGATGAGTTTTAGAAACTCGAAGGGAGAGACAATACTGACGTCACCATGTCTGAACGCTTCGGCGAAGCAGTAATGACCTAGGCTACCTAGCCCCCCCAACATTAGCATCCAGCCTAACTGAATCCAGTCCGGGTTTTGCCAAAACGGTAGGGCAAAGAAAAAAGCGACCGGCGTTCCCAGAATAGACATATACAAAGTAATGGTTATGCTTGATTCCGTTCGCGACAGAATCTTAATGGCAATCGCAATCATCGCCCATGCGGCGGCGGATGACAGCGCCATCGCCGCCCCCATATCCAGCCCCACATAACCAGGTCGAATAATCACCAACACACCGGCAAATCCGAACAGCGTCGCAGCTATTCGGCGGAGGCGAATTTTCTCACCAAGGAACGCGACTGCCAGAAGCACAGCAAACAAGGGACCTGAAAATTTAATGGCCGTAACTTTGGCTACTGTCGAAAAACTGAGGGCCAAGGAATTACTAAACATGCCGCCCAGTTGCAGCGCCGCACGAACGACATGCAGCCCATGACGTTTGGTCTTTAAAGGTGTTAGGCCATGTCGAAAAAATATCGGTAGCAAGACCAACAAACCGAATAAGCATCTAAAAAAAACAATTTCCACAGGATGCAATGAAAACGTCAAATGCCGAATTATAACATTCATGGCGCTTGAGCACCCCGTCGCCAGGGTCATAAACATAATCGCCCTGACGGCGTTTTGAGACTGTAACGATGCGGGCACTATTTATGTGTCTCTACCACTAGTCGTCCAAAAACAACGGGTTTATTTCCCCAAACGATGCCGCAGTGTCGGCGATGGAGAACGTCCCTTGGTCTGCGATTTCGTGCGCTGTCTTAAGGGCCGCGCCAAAGGCAACGCGGAACAGACCTGATCCAATGCTGATGCGTTTTACGCCAAGGTCGGCAAGTTCGTTGACGGTTAAGTTCATACCAGGAATGCCCGCAATAACATTCACCGGTCGATCAACAGAAGTGACAATGTCTCGAATTTGATCGGCGGTTTTAGGCCCCGGTGCGTAAAGCACATCGGCACCCGCTTCTTGGAAAGCCTGCAGGCGCTTGATCGTGTCATCAAGATCAGGGTTGCCGCGAATGAAATTCTCGGCCCGTGCCGTGAGCGTAAAGGGATGTGGAAGTGCGCGCACAGCCTCAACGGCGGCGCTAACCCGATCCACGGCCTCAGAGAATTCATAGATCGGATTATCCCGATCATCCGACAAGTCTTCGATAGAACATCCTGCAAGACCCGTCGCCGCGGCACGTCGAATGGTTTCGGCGATACCCTCCCCTGTGTCCGCATGGCAATTCTCCATATCTGCGCTGACCGGCAAATCCGTCGCTTCCGACAAATCTTTGCAATGGGCCAGGACTTCATCAAGGCTCGCCGTGCCATCCACTCGGCCTGAAGCAAAATCAAACCCGGCGCTGGTTGTCGCCAAGGCTTTAAAGCCCAGCTTCGCCAACATGCGAGCTGAGCCACGATCCCACGGATTGGGAATTACGAAACAGCCTGGATTTTCGTGAAGCGCTTGAAATACCCGCGCCTTTTCTTCATGGGTTACCATGTCTGTGAACTCCTCCCGTTTTCCCAATCTATAAGTCTATAACGACATCGGTCTTGGGGACCGCGCAACAAATCAGGACATCGCCTTCATCGGGAGCGAGTTCGGGTTCCTGCACGTACTCGACTTCCCCCTCCATCAATTCGCAGGCACAGGTATGACAGTTGCCTTCGCGACATCCGAACGCGACATCCAGCCCTTGGGCCTCGGCAAATTCCAACAGGTTTTCATATTTTGGATTCCAGGCGACGACCTGACCGGTGTCTTCGAAGGTCACGACCAGGGTATCGGGGTCCTCTTTCTCTTTACCGGAAACATCTGCGCGGGTCGGCTCGCCTTCCATTTCCAATCGCTTGGCGAATTTGTCTCGCCACTCGGGCGATAGAGATTCTAGCGCAGCGCCTGTCCGCGCGCCGACCAAATCTTCGGTATCCGTGTACATTAGCCTGTAGACATCAGCGACGCTTAGACCTTGGGATGCGGTGCTGATCCTCTCAATCTTATCCCCTGCCCCAATGTCACCAACTTCCAAAACCCGGAAGTAAAAGCCAACGCGGGCGCTGTCGTGAAAGGTTCGGTTGAAGCCAGCGAGCCCCATCCGAATATCCAGCTTATAGCAGGGGTAGCGGGGTTGTGTAACCTGAAGGAAGACATCGTTGATTTTAAACACGTCACCGATATAGACCTCGTCTTCCAACAGCCCTTCTATCGTCAGGTTTTCACCGAACTGGCCAGGAACAAAATCTTGTCGGTCGAGTTCGGTTGCCCAGTGATCGTAATGTTCGAAGGGATAGGCATAGACAGCCATAAATTCGCCGCCGTGACTGACAAGGTCGGCTTGTCCATCTCCCTCAAGAACGTGCTTTGTTACCTGAACCCGATCCTGAACCGGGTCTTTGAATACGGCGGTCTGAAAAACCTTACCACCATAATCGACAGGCTTGGGACGACCAACGTTGACGGAGCGCAGTTGCATGGGTGCAGGGGACTCTTGATGATGTTTGGAGTCTTACCCTAACCCTAATTCTGGGCTATTGCACGACCGCGTCGCCATTTGTTGAGTTGGAATTGACGGCGTTTCTCGAAGTAAACTTCTGAGCCCGTTTTTTCCATGTCTACCAGTTCCTGCCGTCGCTTGGCGTCCAGCGCCGCGCGTCGCGCTTTTGCGAAAACTCCTGGGTTCACGCTGCTACCACGATATTTACGCCAGTTGTCCAGTTGATTGGTACGTACATCTTCGTTTTCTGCGGCAAGCCGCTTTTCTCGATTGATGCGGAATTTATCGCTCAAGGTCCGCGTTCGAGTTTGATTGAGGCTTACATGTCGCAAATTATCGCCGGTATTATTTTTATTTCGGACGATCATCAGCGATCCCCGCCGCGACATGCGCCGTCGGGCGAACCCGGTAGGCGGCGTATGCTTGGCAGCCGTTTCAATGGTCTCTGGCCCACCGCGCCGGATGTCATTCCAGAATTTCACAACCTTTACCTTGTAGCGTTGGAATTTGTCCGGCGTTTTCGAATGGTAATAGCCTGCGGCTTTGGTCCAATTGCGAGCTTGTTTATACATGTTCTTGAGGTACTTTGCGGCGTAAGCCACGTTGGCTTTCGGCTCAAGCGCCTGTTCCAAATTGTCGAACTCGTCGCCGTGATAATATAGGTTTATCTGCATGCAACCGACGTCGATGTTGGTGATGCCCATTTCCATCAACGTATGGACGTCTTCGATCGCTTCGCGCTTGGTATCGAAAAAACGGCCTTCACCCTCCGCCGTAACGGTCCAGGGCCAGGCAATATTTGCCCGTTGTTGCTTGTTCCAACGGCCTGATTCTACCCTCGAAATAGCGGCCAGAAGGTGCTTCGGAATACCTTCGCGGCGCTCGACCTTAGTCGTTTCTCGCGCGCAGGTTTTCCAAGTACTTTCAAGGGCTTGTGCAGGACTTGATAGGCTGTAAAACAGCCCTACAAGCAGCACAAATGCCAACATTGGCACCCCTCTTAGATATCGTGTCTGTTTCATTCTCAAACCACATACTCCTTACCCACACCAATACAACGCAATAGGCGTGCCAGTTTTGCGGTTTGAGAGATGAAAAAGGATCAGGAATCCGGAGGAGTTGTATCGCCATCGCCTAAATCGAGCTGCATGAACACTGAATCAACCCAGCGTCCAAACTTAAAACCAACGGATTTCTGCAGGCCCGAATGTTCGAAACCCAGGGCTTTATGGAGATTTATCGACGGATGGTTCTCCGAATCGCCGATGACCGCGATCATTTGTCGATAGCCCAACTGCGTACACCGCTCAATGATGTGCGCCAATAGAAGTCGGCCAATGCCTCTACCGACCGACTCCGGGTCAACATATATGGAATTTTCAACTGAATACCGGTAGGCCGTTCGATGCCGATATGGGGCGGCGTACGCATACCCTTGAACCTTACCGTCCAATTCTGCGACCACGTAAGGAAAGTCCTGGGCTGTAACCTCGTGAAAGCGCCCGGTAATTTCGATCACATCTGGGGCAATTTCTTCAAAACTGGCGAGGCCATGCATAACGTGATGCGCATAGATTTCCTGAATGCGCGTCATATCGTCTTCGGACGCAGTGCGAAGAACGGGAGCGTTGCCGTCGAGAGTCATCGGTTAGATGCTGGCCAAAAGAACTTTGCGGTCGAGTTCGACCAGCGCACGAATGAAGTGGCTGATTTGCTGCACCAAATGAGGCAGGCGTTCGCCCCTGGCGACGCGGTCTTCATCCATATAAAGAGCGCGATTAACTTCGACCTGTAGAACGTGGATGCCGTCTTTGGGGGCACTATAGTGACGGGTCGTATAGCCACCAGCATAGGGGTCGTTTCGGGTTACTTTAAGTCCCATCTCACTCAAGACTTGTTCGGCGCGTTCAACGATCTGTGGCCCACAGGCCGTGCCGTAGCAGTCCCCCAGGACCATATCGTTTTGCCCTTTGCCGCGGCGGGATTCAGAACTGCTGGATGGCATGGAATGGCAATCGACCAATAGACAAACACCAAATTTTTCTCGCGTTGACTCAACCAATCTACGAAGCGCCTCGTGATAGGGCTTATAGCACGTATCAATGCGTTTCTTGGCCTCAGAGAAGGTCAGTTTATCGCGATAGATTTCTTCCCCGTAAGAAACCACCCGAGCAATTGTTCCAAGCCCAGCCGCAGCACGAACAGATTTCGTGTTGACGTATTCAGGCAGATCCCCCTCAAACATCGCCGGATCAAGTTCGTAAGCTTCGCGGTTTAGATCAACATAGGCTCGCGCAAATTGAGCCCTGAGCAAGGGCGCGCCGTGCTCCAATGCAGATGCAAACACCTCATCCATAAACGCGTCTTCCGAACGCCTGAGACTAAGCGGATCCAATCGCGACGCGGCGATAAAATCATTTGGATAATGTTGCCCGCTGTGAGGAGACGCGAAAACGAGGGGGACGGTCTGCTCTGCTGGGCGGATAATTTCGATAGACATTCAACCATTCCACCACAATTTCGCACGAAAGGTAAAATTTAAATTTTTTTACTTAGACGAATCAACATTTAACGGACACAACTTCTCTCATACGGAGCCTTGCCAAGACCAGTGTTTCGGACTACAAACCGAGCCCGTTAGAGAAATAATTTTCTCTCAACAACAAGGGCGCGTAGCTCAGCGGGAGAGCACCTCGGTGACATCGAGGGGGTCGTAGGTTCAATCCCTACCGCGCCCACCAT
>JABJKH010000106.1 GCA_018660465.1 Rhodospirillaceae bacterium | reverse complement strand
CTTGATTGCCTTGGCTGCACCCGTCTGACGTGTCTGCGATTTCTGTCTCATCTTCGTTCCCTTCGGTCACTACGATGAGCTAAAAATCCTCTCTTATGCAATCCCGCTAATTTGTTCCATAGGCGCTGACGTTAGACAGTAAGAAGAACGATGGTTTCTTGGTCAGCTTTTTAGGTGGACCCGGTGGCTGGAAGGCCAGGATAACGGTAGCGAACAACCCGCCACATAAACAGGCCATTGAAAGGATCGAAATAGTGAGCAAAAGCATGGACGCAACCTCCTGCCGGAACGTGATCTTCCCCCCGGGAAAGGTGTACGTCCGTTATTCCCCTAGATATCGGAATAGCCGCTCAAGCCCATAAACGGCATATCTATAATTAAGCACCGGTTTCGTAATTCCTACCATAATTGTAGGGAATGGCAACGCCCTTACCTAATTTAAATTCTCTGCCCTGCGTCACGCGCGGGCTAGTATACTTTTCACCCAAGGGGCGTTTTGTTGCCGTCTAGGAATTGTGCAGTGGTTTGGAGCTTTCCTTTAGTAGAAGATAAGGTGATGGTTTCCCCTTCAACCTTTGGGATCATACAGAAGCCTTTAAACTTTTTTCTTTCGTATTCGATGCAAAGCTGACCGTCTTTGGTGATCCACCATTTGCCATGGTCGAACTGGCAGGGGAAGTAGCGTTCAAAATCCCCGAAGCGACCAAGGTAAATAGAAAAATCGAGCCCTGACGCTTTGTCCTTATATTTCAGTGTGTGATCGGCAAAGGGTTTACGCGCTGGGTCCGATAACACTGACGCTTGCGTTGAACCCGTCGCAAAAATTAAAACCAAAGCCACCAAGGCAAACTTGAACGGGACCATAGCTTGTCCTTTCATAAGAACTTCTCGCCAAAACTACTCAGCAGCCCCCTTGAATTCCTCTTTATAAATCTCCGACCCCTCTTCCTTGAACTTCTCAGACATGTCTTGCATGCCTTTTGCCCGGGGATCGTCGGCAACATAGTCTCTTACCTGCTGGGTGATTTCCATGGAGCAGAATTTGGGGCCACACATGGAGCAGAAGTGCGCGACCTTGTGAGCTTCCTTCGGCAGGGTTTGATCGTGGAAGTCTTTCGCCCGCTCTGGGTCGAGAGACAGGTTGAACTGGTCTTCCCATCTAAATTCAAAACGCGCACGGCTGAGCGCATCGTCGCGTTCGCAGGCCCCTGGGTGGCCCTTGGCCATGTCAGCCGCGTGCGCCGCGATTTTGTACGTAACCACGCCGACTTTAACGTCGTCGCGGTTGGGAAGCCCTAAGTGTTCCTTTGGCGTGACGTAACACAGCATGGCCGTTCCGAACCAGCCGATCATGGCAGCGCCAATGCCGGACGTGATGTGGTCATAACCGGGGGCAATATCCGTGACGAGGGGCCCAAGCGTATAGAAGGGGGCTTCGCCGCATTCTTCCAACTGCTTCTCCATGTTGACCTTAATCTTGTGCATGGGTACGTGGCCGGGGCCTTCGATCATCACCTGGCAATCTTTCTTCCAGGCGATTTGGGTGAGTTCACCCAAGGTCTCCAACTCAGCAAATTGAGCTTCGTCGTTGGCATCAGCGGTTGAGCCCGGGCGTAAGCCATCGCCGAGTGAGAAGCTCACATCATAGGCGCGCATGATGTCACAAATTTCCTCAAAATTTTCGTAGAGGAAGCTTTCCTTATGATGCGCCAAGCACCACTTGGCCATGATCGCGCCGCCACGGCTGACGATGCCGGTCACCCGGTTGGCCGTCATTGGCACATAGCGCAGTCGCACGCCAGCATGGATGGTAAAGTAATCGACGCCCTGCTCAGCCTGTTCGATGAGGGTGTCGCGATAAATCTCCCAGGTCAGGTCCTCGGCCCGGTCGACTTTTTCCAGCGCCTGATAGATCGGAACTGTGCCGATGGGAACCGGCGAATTCCGAATAATCCATTCGCGAATGTTGTGGATGTTACGTCCTGTCGAAAGGTCCATCACGTTGTCAGCACCCCAGCGTGTGGCCCACACCATCTTATCGACTTCGTCAGCGACCGATGAGGTCACAGCAGAATTGCCGATGTTGGCGTTGATCTTGACCAAGAAGTTTCGGCCAATGATCTGTGGCTCAATTTCCGGGTGGTTGATGTTTGCAGGAATGATCGCGCGGCCCCGGGCAACTTCGTCGCGGACGAATTCAGGTGTTACATAATCAGGAATTTCGGCGCCGAAATCTTCACCGCCGCGAGCTTGTTGTTCTTTTAACTGGTCGCGACCTAGGTTCTCACGAATGGCGATGTATTCCATCTCCGGCGTGATGATGCCGGCGCGGGCATAAGCGATCTGCGTGACCGCCTTGCCGTCTTTGGCGCGAAGGGGTTTTTTCTTCGACGGGAATTCCTGCACGAGCTTATCACCCGTGGCACCGCCATTATCTTCAGGTTTAACGTCTCGACCCGCATATTCTTCGACATCGCCACGACCTTTGATCCAGGGCTCACGTAACCGATGCAGGCCCGCATCAATATCGATGGTGGCATCGGGGTCTGTATAGGGACCAGACGTATCATAGACCGTCACCGGCGGCTCGTTCGCCGATTCATGTACACTGATTTGCCGCATCGGCACACGAATGTCCGGATGGATTGTGCCGTTAACGTAGACCTTCTCCGATGCCGGTAAAGATCCCGTGGTTACATTGATTTTTTGCGGTTTATCGATGACGTTCATTGACTTGGCTCCCAAACTTACAAGGTCT
Source organism: Rhodospirillaceae bacterium (assembly GCA_018660465.1). NCBI lineage: Bacteria > Pseudomonadati > Pseudomonadota > Alphaproteobacteria > Rhodospirillales > Rhodospirillaceae > Rhodospirillaceae bacterium. Next base: position 377 of record JABJKH010000106.1, on the reverse strand, counting down.
TCACCATGTGGGTTATTCTGAGCGGCGTTTCAAGGAAGGCATCGGCTGAAAAAGGCTGACGTCCCATCCCTTCGCCGGCATAACCCGGATCAGGTTCGAAGGGTCCAGCAATCGCCATCTCAGCCCAAACGGGCGCCCCTCGGAACAGAGGCATTGTGGCGGCATGGGGTGGGGGGGTCAAGTGCTTCACTGGGAACAATGGAAATGTTCGGTGTTGGCTAATAGTAGAAATAAATTCCAGCATCCAATAATGTCTGCTTTTCTGCGATAAGTAAGAAGTCGAAAACGCGAAATTCAAATTTTATTATGATGTCTGCTTTTAGGAGATAAAGCGGAAGTCATTTAGAGGCTGTGTTCACTTCCGGAAATGACCCAGG
>JABJKH010000105.1 GCA_018660465.1 Rhodospirillaceae bacterium | reverse complement strand
TCGTGGACCTGTCAATGGGGGCCGATCAGAACAGTTGTTTACGCCCGATCGGTCGGCCGCGTATTTGCTGGACGTTCTTGCCTTTCTGACACCCGGTCAATCGGGAGGGGTGTTCGCTTGGGACGGACGGGAAATTGCGCCTTGATCACCATCGCAGGAACTGCATCGTTGCGGCATGATTGAGTAAACGCTCAAAGCGGGTATGGCTCCGTGTCGCAGCATTTCCCAACGGCGATTTCCTGCCATTCCGCATAGAAACTCGTAAATTTTGAATAAAGCGGCATGAAGCCGCGCAGATGGCGATGTAGGCGCCTAGGTATGCGGAGAATTCTTATCCAAGGGTTGGTGATCGATGAACGCCCTTATCACCTCCATACTGTCGTCCATGTTTTCCGCCAAGGAGAACAGCGTCAACTTGTCCAAGTCCCATTTCCATTGGAGAGGCTGCAAGTCACCCTCACCGGCGAACCCCATCTCCCAGTTCGGAAAGATCCGATCGTCCGTTTCTCCCTGACTAATCGTCTTAATCAACTCGTGTCGAGTATCGTTCTTGATCTTTTCGTAAAGGGCCGTAACCGATTCTTCCGGTCCTTCAAGGAACTGAAAGAACTCCGGCTTTTTGTAAACAAGGATACCTGTAACTCCATTGGCCGAGTTGTTCTTTCGGGACGCGTGCAGAATGTCTGCGATTTCGACATCCGAACATTGTTCCGACGCTTTGCTAACATAAAGAATGAAAAACATTATCTGTCCTTTTTCGAATCAAGTTGCATTTTTTAGAAGGTTATTGGTTTTGAGGTAATGATGATCCAACGACTCCGGTGATACGCTTCGACATTGGGGCCGTTGCTGTTGAAAACCAATCGACCAACTGGCCGTCTGGCGCAATCAAGTATTTGTGGAAGTTCCAACGAGGCTTGGCCATTACGCCAAGCTGTTCTCCCGCCCATCGGTAAAAGGGATGCGCGTTGGCGCCCTTGACGTGGACCTTTTCCGTCAAGGGAAAGTCGATGTCGAAATTGATTTCGCAAAAAGTTTTGATTTCAACTTCTGTCCCAGGCTCCTGACCGCCGAAGTCATTTGACGGCACGCCGAGCAGGACGAAACCTTCCCCCCGATAGCGTTCCCAAAGCTTTTGCAGACCAGCATACTGGCTGGTGAAACCGCAAAAAGACGCAGTATTCACAATCAGCACCGACTTTCCGGCATACTTCGATAGAGGCAAAGGTTCCCCTTCAATCGAAATGAAGGAAAAAGTGTGAGCTGTCACGGAACGCTCTGATGAGGCAAAAAGCGTTTCTGGCACGAGAAATATCGACACCATGAAAGCAACGCGGATGGTATTCCAACAAATGTCCATTTTGGGGCGACTACTTCCATTCTCATTGCGTCGACTTGAGGCAAGGGAAGCCGGAAAAGCGCTGTTGTAGTTTCGGGCGCACATTGAGAAATACGGTATACCCCAACTCTAGTCCCCAAACGAGAGGAGGGCGACGTAGAGTTAACCCTAGCAGCCTCAACCTCGGGATCGCCGTCCACAACTCGGTGAATGCTCGTGCACCGTCAACGACCCGCCCCTCCGCCAACTCGACATGAAATCGCGCCAAAGCCGCTTCCCGCGTCAAGCCGCCTGGTAGCACACTCTCCGTGCAAGAGGAGACATCGACCCACTGGATCTGTTCGGATGGCGCGATCTTTTGATAGTAGCCCATTTCTCGGGCACAAATGGGGCACGAACCGTCGTAGAAAACCTTGAGGTTTGCGATGTCTCGATCACGATGATCGAGCGCTGGTTTTATGTTTGCCATAGATTTCATCATGCGAAGTTGTACCGATAATCTATACGGTTCAAAAACGTGGCTGGATCACGCCATGGAAAACAAAAGTTCTCCCGACTTTGGGCTGACGGATGATCCAATTGTTGTGACAGCGCGTAATAGAGGTAGGTGAAATCTAAATATTGGAATGTAACATGATTAAGCAAATGTACGGCGTCGTGATGAGCGAGAACCTTAACTCCCTGAGACGGCTGCCCAAAATTGTCCGCTTTCAGTTAATGACAGTGCTCGCCCTTATGTGGTCTGTCGTGTTTTGTGTTTGGATGGGCGCTTTATCGATGGTCGGCCCCTCGATGGCGGCACATGCCATACTTCTCGTTGGAATATTCTTTACCGCCGACATTTTTCGACGATCCCAAATTCGGAGTCCGCTAGATCATAGAAGCAAATTCAAGGACCCAAGTGATGGGTGTGTGCGTTACGACGATTTATGGGGCGGTTGACGTTCAAATTCGCGACTATCGCTAGAACCACATCGATGAGAGATGGTTAGCCGATGGTGGTGTTCTCATTGGCAATGACGATAGTGTTGTCAGTTGATGTTTCGATTCTATATGGACCCATAGACGCTCTCTTTTAGTAGAAATTTTACGCGCCATGAATGTTTTTGGATCAAGCCTTAAGTGTATTCGGTCGTTCGCAATTGGCCTTATCAGTCTCTTTTGCTCCGTCCAAGTAGGTGCATTAGCGGCAGGGGACATGCAGCGGGTCGTGGGCTTTGAAATCGATAGAACCGAGGTTTCTGTCGGATATTATCGGGGGTTTGTTGAGGCGACTGGCTATACCACTGCAGCAGAACGCGCCGGCGGTGGGTTGGTTTACGAGGCAGGTTGGCAAAAGAAACTAGGTTGGACTTGGAAAGCACCATTCGGGACACCGGCCCAAGACAATGAGCCTGCCGTTCACGTGACATTTGATGATGCCTCCGCTTACTGCGAGTGGGCAGACAAACGTCTCCCAACTGACGAAGAATGGTCGCAAGCCGCGTATACGGAATACCGTGTTTCTCCTCCGGCGCCGTTTCAAGCGGACACGACCTACCCTTATCCTACCGGGAGCGAACCGACAGGTGCAAATTGTCTAAGAGATTGCGGTGACAATCCGTCGATTGACTATAGCGATCGATTGAACCGGGGAATCGGACATGCTCCCGTCGGTGTAACGTCTGCTGGCGTCAATGGGCTGTACGATATGGGAGCTAATGTTTGGGAATGGACTGAGAACGGATCAAAGACCGATAAAGGCACCCGCGGCGGTTCATGGTGGTATGGAGCTTACCGCATGCGATCCGATGATTACGCCACGAAACCTCGCGATATGGCGGTCGTCTATATCGGCTTTCGATGCGTTCGCGACGTTGGGGTGAAACAATGAACCCACTCGAATTACGGCCCGATTGGGAGTTCGTTGCAGACACAGTAATGGGGGGTGTCTCAGTCGGGCAGGTTACCTCTGGAATCATCTATAAACGTCACGCTGCTCGACTTACAGGCAAAGTCTCATTGGATAACAATGGCGGTTTCGTTCAGATGGCTTTTGACATCAATGATGATGGCACAGATTTTGATGCGTCCGCATACGTAGGCATCGAGATTGATGTCTATGGGAACGATGAGGTTTATGACGTTCGGCTACGGACGTCGGTTCTAGCTAGGCCATGGCAATCATACCGCGCTTCATTCACAGCGAAACCGAAGTGGTCCACCATCCAGCTTACGCTTGAGCAGTTCGTTCCTCACAAGACTGAAACGCCATTTGATGCGCGATGTCTTCGACGGATTGGCATATTGGGAATTGGCCGTCAGTTCGACGCAGATATTGCGGTGTCGGGCATCAGGCTTTTAAACGTTTAGGGCCGATTAATATGTCAGATCAGGTAGACATGAAGAACACAGTCAGCCT
>JABJKH010000104.1 GCA_018660465.1 Rhodospirillaceae bacterium | reverse complement strand
TTCCATGCATCTGGCGATAATGCCTGTAGCCGATAGATCAGGACTTACCGCCGGATACGATTTTGTTTTGTTTGTCACCGTCCGAAGGTTCTTCTCCGTCAAATTCTTGCAGCCTGCTCTCAAGTTCACCGACCTTGCCAATTAAAGACGCGACCTGACCCCGTAGTTCTTCGATGGTCGTCAGCACCACATCAGGGCAGCCATCAGCCGGTTCGCCATAGGCAACGAACTCATGAGATTTTGATTTATCCTTTGGCATTACAACTCGCGCCGGAATGCCAACCGCCGTCATGCCATTAGGCACATCTTTGGTCACCACAGCGTTAGAGCCGACACGGGCTTCTTTGCCCACCGTGATGGGGCCTAAAATCTGCGCGCCTGATCCGACGATAGCACCATCCATCAGGGTCGGATGGCGCTTCACATTGACCTGCGAGGCAGAGTCCACAGAAGGGGCAATTCCGCCTAGGGTCACGTCGTGATAGATCGTAACATCATCACCGACTTCAGACGTTTCACCAATGACGACACCTGTGCCATGATCGATAACAAACCGCCGCCCGATCTTGGCTGCTGGATGAATCTCAATTGCAGTAAATACTTTCCCAATATGCGAGACCAACCGCCCCAACACGCGCCAACCGCGCCGCCATAATCCGTGAGACAGCCGGTAATACATCAAGGCGTGTAGACCCGGATAACACAAAACCACCTCTAACTTAGAGTGTGCGGCAGGGTCACGGGCCATAAAGGCATCTATATCTTCTCGAATCCGCTTGAAAATCATGGGCTCTGCTATATCTTACTGAAACACATAAAAATTTTGCGCCTGAAGGCTTTCCGCGCGAGAGTTCGTTTGCGAATACCTTCAGTCACTCTATGCGGTATATAGGATGTCCGACTTAATTGGTCAAGTATCGCACTTAAATCTTCGGAAAATTAACGTATTTATATCCTAGTGAGAAAATCAGGTATTCACCCCCAATGGTTTCAATACCATTCCTTTAGAAAACAGTAGAGAAACATGCCGGAAGTCATATTTAACGGCCCTGAAGGGCGCTTAGAAGGTCGCTATCACCACTCTAAGGTTGCGAACGCACCCATTGCCTTGCTTCTTCACCCGCACCCACAGCACGGCGGGACCATGAACAACAAGGTCGTCCACACAATGTTCCAGACCTTTGTAAAACGGGGTTTCTCGGTTCTTCGGTTTAATTTCCGCGGCGTCGGTCGGTCGCAAGGACGATTCGATAACGGTCAGGGCGAATTAAGCGATGCCGCTGCCGCAATTGATTGGATGCAAACCCACAACGCCAATGCGTCAGATTGCTGGACCGGTGGATTTTCGTTTGGCGCTTGGATTTCCATGCAGCTGATGATGCGTCGGCCTGAAATCAACGGCTTCATTTCCATTGCACCGCCGGCGAGCTTGCACGATTTTTCATTTCTGGCACCTTGCCCGTCGTCTGGCATGATCATCCACGGGTCGACCGATGATATTATCCCCATAGAATCCGTCGATAAACTGGCGCAAAAAGTCTCGGCTCAGAAGAACATCAAAATCGATTACCGCGTCATTGACGGCGGCGATCATTTCTTTGCCGAACACATTGATGTTCTGAGTGAACACGTGGAAGATTATCTGGATAAGGCGTTGAAGACGGCAGCTTAGGGCGTACCGTATCGCAAACCAAATTCGGGGCATTCAATGGCGCGTTTAGACTCCATACCGGGTGGCGAAAAAAAGATGATGATCGAACTTGACTGCTCCGGGTTCGAAAATAGACGGCCTTTTGTTGCACCCAAGCCCCTAAAAGATCGTCGGATCTCGATCCTCTCCACCGCCGCCTTAAACATGAGAGATGATGCGGTCTATCAGCGGGGTGCTACGGATTTCCGCGTCATCCCGGGTGATGTCGATCCCGGCGACGTCGTCATGAGCCATGTTTCGGTGAATTTTGATCGGACTGGTTTTCAGCAAGATATTAACATCTGTTTTCCAATTGAACGCCTGCACGAAATGGCCGGCGATGGCATCATTGGTTCGGTCGCGAATTTTCATTTTACCGTATCCGGTGCGGCGCACCCGCTTGAATTGGAAGACTCCGCACACGCCATAGCTCAGACAATGAAGGCGGATGCAGTTGATACCGTCTTGCTTGTTCCCATCTGACCAAAATGCACGCGCGCCGTGGGCGGGCTGGCAACAATTTTTGAAGAAGAAGGGTTGGCGACCACCCAGATCAGCTTAATTCGCCTCCATACTGAAAAAACAAATCCACCACGCGCTCTATGGGTTCCCTTTGAGTTGGGGCGTCCCCTCGGTGTCCCCAATGACGCCGCCTTTCAAACCCGCGTTCTCACGGCCGCGTTTGAACTTTTGGACGCAGATTCTGGCCCATTATTAACCGATTATTTGGAAGAAGCCCCAGAAGGCGATCCGGAAACTGATGAGGAGGCAATGACCGGCATGGTTTGTCCGATTAGCCTTCCCAAAGTGGAAGGTGCCGGCGCATTAATGAATGAGCTCAGCCAGTCCCTAACAAGAGAAATCAACAGTCTGGCACCCTGGTATGACCTCGCGGTTCGGAAACGTGGGCGGACAACCATTGGGCCAAGTGGTTTGGAAATTGAGGATGCCGCTAAGTTCTTCGCGGCATTTATCGAAAACCAGCAGGCGCCCGCGCCACGGGACGACTTGGCTAAAGGCCGGGTCTTAAAGCTCGCGTACGAAGATTTGAAGGCATACTACACAGAGGCGATCACGGCACAGCCGGGATACGGTGCCAGTCTCCGCGTGGAAAACTGGCTTTTCAATGAAACCGTTTTCGGTCAAGCCTTGTGGAAATTGCGGGAAATCTGCCGCGCCAGTGATGATGAATACTACATTTATCTTGGTCGCAATTCTATTATCCCAGATCGGCAGATCAATGCCCCAGAAGATTCTACTGAACGAGCTGGGTAAAACAGGAAAGCCTGCGGCTTAAGCTCGCGGGCTCAACTTATTTTCGGCTTGCCAAGCGGAACGTCTGGTTGGACGCGAAGAGACTCATTAAGTTCTTTTTTCTCGCGTTCTTGTTTATCGATCCATGTTGGGGAAAAACCTGCCAAATCCAGTGATACCCGGCACCGTGTCCATCGTAGAGTTAGCTCCATAATTGCCGTTTCCAGATCGCGGTTTATCAGGCCCATTTGCTTAGAATCATTTTGCCCTTTTCTAAACTGAGCAAATTCCTCGGCCATATAAATAAGTGCTCCGACGTCATAGGCGATGCTGGTTTCAGAGAACATCAGCTCTGAGCCTGTTTTATCGGCCACCCGATCCGTGCCGTTATTTTCATGTTTACGCCACTGAATTAAGGGCTCCTCCAAATAATATATACCTTCAAGCAATGCGGCGCGGAATGGCAAGATGTGATCATCCGCGCCGGTGATTCTTTTCCCATCAATCGCATCGAACTGAGAAAATACATTTCTATCCCACCCAAACGTCGCACCAAGCCGTGTATTATCCCAAGTTATATAAATAACTTTCTTCAGGGGAACCTCTCTGTCTGTATCTTCCTTACTCAATTTACCGAGGGGTTGGGATTTCGAATCAACAATAATGGCGTTGGAGGACACCAGAGACACCTTCTTATCAATCCATGTTTCAACCATTCTGGAGGTTCTGTTTGGCAAGGACACATCATCGCCATGTGCAATTATGACGAAGTCCCCACTCGCCAGCGACATAACTTTGTTTAAATGTTCGATGCCGAGGTTGGTAGAATTTCGATTGGTAATAACTTTATGTGGGCCTGAGTATTTTACGCTTTCCTCTTCGATTATTGAGAAAGTGGAATCTGTTGAGCAATCGTCTGAAAGTATAATTTCGAGCGGTTCGTATTCTTGCGCGAAGGCCGCAAGAATGGCCTCCCGAACATAACTTTCCTGTTGATAGCAAATCATTGCAAATGAGACTTTCGGCTGAGGCAATATCAAATCTCCTGACTTAAAAAAGCGCGCCCTTAATTATAAACAACTCGGTTTGAAAATTAGAATTCACCTATGTGCCCTGGCGGGAGATGTAATCTGCCACCCGTTGCCGGACGCGCCACCCCGGTCGTTGTCGGCACACTAAGAGGAAGACCAGCTACAGAGCGGACGCCGAGGAAAGCAAAGGCCTGAGCTTCTAGGTTATCGCCATCCCAACCAACCTGCTCTACAGGTTCGACGGACACACCCACTTCATCGGCGATGAGTTTCATCATTGTCGGATTCTTTCGTCCACCCCCAGTGACCACCCATTGCTTGGCAGGCTGGGGGAAATGAGCCCGGGCCGCGGCCACGGACTTGGCGGTAAAAGCGGTTAACGTTGCGGCCCCATCAGCTGCATTTAAAGGTCTTACTCGGTCTAGATTAAAGTCTCCTCGATCCAAAGATTTTGGCGGCTTTTTAGCAAAGTAAGACTGATCCAACATTTTAGATAGGACCGCATGGTCGACAGTTCCCGATGCTGCCAGCTTTCCATCGACATCCATGGATTGGCCTAGTTTTTGGGCGACCCAATCATCAATCAAGGCGCTGGCGGGGCCGGTATCGAAAGCGAGAATGTCCTCGCCTGCACCAATCCCCCCACCAACCCAAGTCACGTTCGCAACCCCCCCGAGGTTGAGAATAACAGTCGGTTTATCCAACTCATGTGCCAAAGCCTGATGGTACAGCGATGCGAAAGGAGCACCTTCGCCGCCACGGGCAACATCATTAGAGCGGAAGTCATTCACCACGGGGATGCCCGTTTCCAAGGCCAGCCGCGCACCGTCACCAATTTGGAGCGTAATGCCTTCATTGGGTCGGTGGTCAAGGGTCTGGCCATGAAAGCCGATGAGATCAATTGTATCGGTCGCGATCTCGTTTTCCATTATCAAACGTTCGACCACGCGGGCATGCAAATCCGTGAGATCAAGTTCAATATCAATGAGGCGCGGGTCGGAAGCATCGCATCGTAGAACGCTGCGAAGGCGGTCTCTAAACGCCTCATCATAGTCGAAGCTCAGGCAGGGGCCGAATTCTTTGATGGTTTGACCGTCAGTTCGGATTAATGCCGCATCAATCCCATCCATGGATGTCCCGCTCATCAAGCCAATCGCCGTTCGTACTTTCTGATCCAGCGCCATTGTGGGTTTACCTAACTGAGCGTTGTCGCAACGTGCACGATTGTGATAAGACATCGCCCTTCCTGCAAGGCTTCGCGGAATTAAGTTGAATACACCCAATGGGACCGAATTTAGGCATGACAACGTACCAATCTGATTTCATCCGTACCGTCGTCGAACGCGGCTATCTGCACCAGTGCACAGATGCCGACGCGCTCGACACCTTAGCAACGGAAAAGACCCTTACCGCCTATATCGGTTTTGACTGCACAGCCCCAAGCCTGCATGCCGGCAGCTTGGTGCCAATCATGCTGCTGCGCATCCTGCAACAAAACGGCCATAAGCCAATCGTCCTGATGGGCGGGGGTACGTCGATGGTGGGCGACCCGTCCGGTAAAGATGAAAGCCGCCAATTGCTGACTGAGGAAACCATCAATCAGAATATGGCGGGCATAAAACAAATATTCTCCAAGTTCCTAACCTTTGGCGACGGCCCAACGGATGCCGTCATGGTCAACAATGCCGACTGGCTGAAAGGCTTGGAATACATCGAATTTCTACGTGACTATGGGCAGCATTTTTCGATTAACCGAATGCTCGCATTTGACAGCGTGAAATTGCGCTTGGGTCGCGAGCATCATCTGTCATTTCTGGAATTCAATTATATGATTCTCCAGGCCTACGACTTCCTGGAATTATCCAGGCGGCACACCTGTGAATTGCAGATGGGCGGTTCCGACCAATGGGGCAACATCGTAAATGGTGTCGAACTGGGTCGGCGGATCGATGGGACGGCGCTGTTCGGATTGACCACACCGCTGTTGACCACCGCATCTGGTGCGAAAATGGGCAAGACGGCGGAAGGCGCTGTTTGGCTCAATGCAGATAAATTATCGGCGTACGATTACTGGCAGTACTGGCGCAACACCGAAGATGCAGACGTGGCCCGGTTCCTAAAATTATTTACCGACTTGCCCCTGGATGAAATCGCCAGACTGGAACAATTGCAAGATTCAGATATCAACGAAGCCAAAAAAATCCTCGCCAACGAAGCAACCAAGCTTTGCCATGGTGAAGAAGCTGCATTGGCCGCAGCGGAAACCGCTGCCAAGACATTTGAGCAAGGCAAGGTCGGCGATCAGCTTCCGGTCATTGAGCTTGCCAAAGGTGACCTCGACGCTGGTATTCCGGCTTTTGAAATCTTGTGTCGAGCCGGCCTCGCCAATAGCAACGGCGAAGCCAGGCGCCTGATTAAGGGCGGCGGAGGTCGCGTCAACGACAAGGCATTTGAGAATGAAAAGCAGATTGTCGGCAATAGCGACATGACGGATGACGGCGTTATAAAGTTATCAGCGGGGAAAAAGCGTCACGTGCTGGTACGTGCGGTTTAAGCATTAAAGAATTACAAGCTATCCGGTTTTTCCGAGGGGTCATCGTCAGGATTCCCCAGCACATCAGGCAGGCGTGCGCCGGGTTTGAAAATTTTAAAAATGTTCCTGAAAAACCCTGGAGCGAAGACCGTCAAAGGATTGATACCAACGTCTGGTTCTTTTACCGGCCCCTTCAATGTATAACTTACAGCAAAGACTCCCCCGTCTTTTTCACCGCCCGAAAGAAGTTTTCCGAGGACGGGTATATTTGAGAAGAAGCTGTTGACGATGTACATCGGCACGAAAGTGCCTTCAATATTTACTTTGTCCGTCTTCATTGAAATATTGCCTGACGCGGTCAGGCCCAATGATATGCTCTTGGCGCTGGCATCTTTTAGTGTCAGCAGACCTTCGTTCAACTTGAACGGAAGCTCCAAGGATAAAAATCGCAGGCCCTTGCCACTCAAATTCTCGAGTATTCCTACAATGGAAGCCACACTGGCCAATTTCGCCAGCACGGGGGCTTTTACAATTCGATAATTCTCAATATAGAGTCGGCCCTTTAGAGGACGAGACGGTAATGAGTCATTGTACTCAGCTTTAAGGTCTAAGGACCCATTGAGCATATTTTCATAATAATCGAATAGCTTAAGGGTTGACCCCGCATCGTCTGCTTTAATAACCAATCGTCGGTTGCCGTTTTTGCCTGGGCGGATATCAAGACTAAATGCGTTCTTGCCTGGTGTGCCAATTTTACTGGTTAGATTGGCGCGGGTCCATATATCCCCTTCCCGAGTAAAATTACTCTTCACATCTGGAAGCGACCGTTCATCATCCAACCACACGCGCTCAAAATTTGCGGAGAGCTGAATTTTGGGGCCGTCCTTCGCTTTTTCTTTTTCTTCTTCGGTATCCGTCTTGTTTCTATTTTCCCAATGAGAGGATAGGTCGAAGCTTTTACCACCGAAGCTCGCCGCCCAAGCGCCTCGTGGAAGAGGCTTCATAATACCCGTCATGTCGGTTTTACCGACCTTCACCTTGCTAAAGACAATATGCTTCAAATCACCGCCAGGTGCTTTAAATTCAACCGTTCCATCAACGGCTAAGTCGCCAGCCCCAACGGTAAACTTGGAAATTTTTGCAAGCTCTCCATCCTTGAGAACCATGAAGACACGACCGGTGCCAGGATCACCGCCCGCTTTCTCCCAGCCCAACGGTGCCACGGCAAACGTGGTTCGGGTCAGATCTGCAGAAATTTCCACCACACTGGTGCCATCGATGAAGTCCGTCAGGTTGACTTCTGTATCGATCGGGCCGTTAAGGTATTCGTTGGTGAAAGGTGCGAAATTAAGCCGCAGTTGACCGGTGCGATGATGATCGTCTACCCGACCTTTAAGCGCAAACTTTTGGCGGAACGACGACTTGTCTTTAAAATTGGAACGCCAATTCAACGTTGCTGGTATCACCCCATATTTTACCAACCCGACGACGTCCATCCCGGTCTTATCCAACTTCAGATCAAGCTGCCCCTCTGAAATATCTCCGCGGGACCCACCAGGCAGAGCAACCTCGCGCAGCTTTGCCGTCACCAGTACATCGATATCGTCTCTCTTTAGAGTTTCTTCCATGGGGAATGTGAGCTTAAGGTGGGTCGTTGCATCACCGCTGGTTTTTTCCGGATTGATCCCCTGCTGCGTGGAAAAGCCCAACGGCTGATGATCAATCAGTCGCAAGTGATTCTGCAGTCCCCCTTCGATGGAGAGATCAATATCCGCACGTTGATCAGGTTCATCCAGACCGCTCATCAGGATAACGCCCTTGGTAATGCGCAGCCCTTCGGTCTTGCCTTTCTCAACAAATATATCAAACCGTTCGCGGTTGAACTTTGCCGTGCCACTCACCGCTTTCACGAGCGGCATGCCTTCCATATAGCGGACGTCGATATTTTTGAGTTGCATATCCCCGGTGAGTGATTCGACTTTCACCTTCCCGGCTTTCGAAATACGCAGGACAACATCTGCCAAAGTTTCTTTCACGATCCCTTTGGAAAGATGGGTCGTCGTCCATTTCCAGGGTACGGTCCCCATCGCTCTCGGCCAATATCGACGAAAATCATCAATTTTTAAGTTATGGACAATACCCCTGGACATCACAATGGTTTCCCCTCCGATGCCATCAATCAAAGAGGTCAGATTGACCTTGGGACCATCCAAATCAAACTTTAGGGACGAGAGGTTCAGCCGTCTTCGCTCGGCTGTATAGTGGCCCTTGGCCCGCACCGAGGCGATCGGCATTTCATGGCTGATGGGGGCTGGCAAAAAAACCGTCTGCCCGTGACCAAAATCGACGAACAGATTGTCGATATTAATTTCCTGCGCTGTCCCGTCGAACTGTCCCCTTATCTCAAGTTTTCGAACACCGAGATACTGATCAAACGGCGGCGGGACAACCACATGACCGATACCACCGTTGATATCAAAACCCATGGCGAGCACGGTACCACTGGCCAGCATGCTCATGGTTATTGTCCCCTGAAGGGGCATATTAACCGACTTCAGGACCGCGACTTTTTCCGACAGATTTGAAAACAAAGCCGGGCGAATTTCATTAAAGCTGAGTCCAATTTCAATGCGTTTTTTAACTGCCTGATATTCGCCTTCGATGTTAAATTGCGCCTGCTGACCATCAATATTGAGGTTCAGCTCCATCGCGCCTTTGATATCTTGACCTACTCTATTTAGCTGCACCTGTGTCGCAGGTGCCGACCAGGAGGTTCCGAGAGTCTCATCAACAATCGTCAGACCCGCGTCTACAATGCTGATCCGAGACAGATAGGCCATGACGTCTGATTTATCTGAATCTCCGCCAAACTCATCGAGAAGATTTTGTAAGGATCGCATCTTGGTTTTCGAACCGTCAGCAAACCCGACACTGAATGTTCTATCCTTATTGCGAACCAAATGAATGTTTGGGCGGAACAGTTCAATACTTCGCGGTGCCACCTTACCTTTCAACATCGCCTTCACGCTTAACGATAGCGAGACTTCAGGCACACTGGCGATCACCTTTCCATCGCCCCCCAAAGCGCGCACATTAACCACGCGGATGTCCAGTGTCCGGTCCCACCCAGCCCACGTCAGGACCGTGTCGTCCAGGCGCACATCGACGACGGCTTGAAAACTTCGAAACGCGGATTCAATGTGGGGGGAGAGGAAGGCCAGGGATACCGGCCCCGCGGACAATCGCCACGACAATAGAACGACGACGATCACCAAACCGGCGACCAGTCCGCCCAAAATATGTAATATGCCTCTAAAGGTCCTTTTTAACACAAAATTTCCCTTTGGAGCAGACGCATTGTCACGCCACACTGCAATTTCGTACAGTGTGGGCTAGAAATAGTAAATTTGAAATGAACCATTTGGATTATTCGTTGGAAACTAAAGGCCTTCCCGCACCGGCGGACCTGGATTTATGCGCACGCGGCCACGAACGATGGATCGAGGCGCTTCATTCAACAGGAGATAGCGATTGCCAAGCCTTTGCGCAAGGAACCCCTGAAAATCCTTCCGTCAGCACATTACTTGATGCCCTTTTCGGCAACAGTCCCTATTTGACCCAGTGCGCGATTTCCAATCCAAAATTTATCCTTGAAGTAATAAACCAGGGTCCAGAATGGGCCTGCGCTGACATACAGGACCGCCTCACACATCTCAGGAGTGATCTTAATGCGGACGAGGTGCGCGTGATGTGCGACCTCAGACAAGCCAAACGCGATCTTTCCCTAGCTGTCGCAATTGCTGATATCACCAATATTTGGTCTGTCGAACAGATTACCCATGCACTTTCTGATTTTGCCGACAAAACACTCTCTTGCGCGGCATCTTACGCCCTTCGAAAAGCGGCAGACTCGGGAGCCATCACACTTGCCTATGAAGATGATCCCGAACGCGACTCCGGGTACATCATCTTAGGCATGGGGAAACTCGGTGCGGGCGAATTAAATTACTCAAGCGACATTGATTTGATCATTTTATTCGATCCGGAAGTGATCCAAAGCGAAAAGCCCGCCGACCTGCAGCGCCAATTTGTTCGCATTACCCGTAATCTCGTGAAGGTAATGGATGAGCGCACGGCTGACGGGTATGTCTTTCGAACTGATCTCAGACTTCGCCCCGACCCCAGTGCAACACCAATCGCCGTATCTGTCCAAGCAGCGGAAGTTTACTACGAAAGCCTGGGGCAAAATTGGGAGCGCGCCGCCATGATTAAGGCCCGCCCCGTTGCTGGCGATCTCAAAGCAGGGACGGCACTCATCGATTGGCTGACGTCTTTTGTCTGGCGGAAGAACCTCGACTTCGAAGCGATCCGAGATATTCATTCCATCAAGCGCCAAATCAACGCACACCGGGGCGGCAATACCATCGCACTGGCGGGTCATAACATTAAACTCGGACGCGGCGGCATTCGAGAAATAGAATTTTTCACTCAAACTCAGCAACTTATCTGGGGCGGACGAACCCAAGAGCTGCGAAAAATAAAAACCGTGGACGCATTGGCAACTCTGGCTGAACACGAACGAATTGATCCTTCGGTCGCAACCGAAATGACGACGTCCTATCGCTTTCTGCGGCGCGTTGAACATAGATTGCAAATGGTCAATGATGCCCAAACCCACACCCTTCCGGCAGACCACGAGGGGCTCAATAAAATCGCTATTTTCTTGGGTTATGAGAATACCGAGATGTTTGGTGAAGACCTCCTCCGTCATTTGCGTAATGTTGAGACGCACTACGCCGCTTTGTTTGAAGAGTCTGAGCCTCTCAGCATCCAAGGAGATGTCCGTGGAAACCTTGTCTTTACCGGTGCCGACACGGACCCAGAAACACTGAGCACACTGGAAAACCTGGGCTTCGAAAATCCGCAGGCTGTCGATTCAATGGTGCGTGTCTGGCATCACGGGCGTTACCGTTCCACCCACAACACCCGCGCGCGCCAGCTGCTGACAGAACTAATGCCGGTGCTGTTAAAATCACTCGCCGATACGGCAAATCCAGATCAAGCCTTCCTACGGTTCAACGAGTTTTTGGCTGGCCTTCCGGCTGGCATCCAGCTTTTTTCCATGTTTCATTCAAATCCCCATCTATTGAATTTGGTTGCGGAAATCATGGGGGAAGCACCAAAACTTGCACGCCACCTCAGCCACAAGCCGTCTGTCTTGGACAGCGTATTAGACCCAGGTTTCTTCGATGCACCACCCAACCCGGATGAGTTACACAAAGAGCTAGAAGCCATTTTACATCAGACGGAGTTTGTGGAAGATACGTTAGACGCGACCCGCCGCTGGGCTAACGATCGTTGGTTCCAAATCGGTGTCCAATCCCTCAGAGGTCATCAACACCCACAGACCACCGCCGAAGCCCTTAGTGACATTGCCGAATGTTCGGTCGATTTATTGAATTCGGCGATGGCGAAGGAATTCACCCACCGTCATGGGGTCGTCCCGGGCTCGGAAATGGTTGTTCTGGCGCTTGGCAAACTTGGCGGGCGCGAAATGACCTCAACATCTGATCTGGATATGATTTTTGTCTATAAGGCTCCCGCCGACGCAAAAAGTTCAGACGGACCTAAACCGCTCGTCCTTACCCAATATTTTGCCCGTCTTAGCCAACGGGTGATCAATTCAATAACGGCTCAAACCTCTGAAGGCCGTCTGTTTGAAGTCGATATGCGGCTCCGGCCGTCTGGAAACGCCGGGCCAATTGCCTCCAGCCTGCAAGCGTTCGTGCAGTATCACAATGATCTTTCTTGGACTTGGGAACATATGGCCATGACCCGGGCTAGGGTTATTGCTGGTCCTCCCGATTTACGCCGCGAAGTCGAAAGCGTGATCGCCGAAGTTCTCACCCGACCGCGCGACGGCTCTAAACTCTTAGCCGATGTCGCCAGCATGCGGTCTCGCATGGATGACGAACACCACACTGAGAACCCCCTCGCCATAAAACATTTGCGGGGTGGCTTGGTCGATATCGAATTCATCAGCCAATACCTACAACTCAGACATGCGCACGAGCATCCGGAAATTCTTTCGCCGAACACCCACAAAGCCTTAGAAAGCCTTATAAAATATGGCCTGCTGAACAGCAAAGACGGTCATAACTTAATCGATGCATTGGAACTCTGGCAGGGTGTTCAGGGGCTGTTTCGTCTAACCATGGAAGAAAATATCCCCGAGAACTTGGATCACGATATTCCAAAAGGTTTACAGGAAGACTTGGCCACACTGGCTCAAGTTGATAATTTCACATCATTGCTGGATAAAATTTCGATCAGGGCCGGTGCCGTGCAACAAATTTTCACGGCACTTATTGAAGCCCCAGCGAGCCAAATAAATATGGGCCAAATAAAATCAGGAGACTAAAATGGCGGATGAGAACGATGAAAGTGACGACTTTGATGATGAAGACGAAGAATCATCTGGAAACAAAAGTCGAAAGATTATTTTTATCTTTGGAGGCGTTGTCGCTCTTCTAATTCTTGGTGGATCGGCCGCATTCTTTATGGGCTATATGGACTCCCTGTTGGGCCGACCGTCAACAAACGCTGAGGTTGAACTGCCGCCCCCACCTGCGCCACCCGTCCTCTACGAATTGCAAAAAAAGAAGGCCGACCTAAAGACAGGCACGTGTCGCGCACCCTTTTTACAGTATCAACTTACGCTTGAGGTGAGCGAAGATTATGCCAACGAGATACGAGAACTCGAGCCGAAACTCATGGATGCGTACCAAGTCTTTCTGCGCGATCAGCGACGTGAGGATTTATCGGGCGCGAAGGGAGCCGAAATGTTGCGCCGAGAACTCGCCAACATCACCAATGAAATGATTAAACCTCACCGGATTGAAAGCGTGATTTTTAAGCAGTTTATTTTGCAGTAGACTAGGGCGTATTGGCACCATCTTCCGTGGAGCCCTTGACCCGTGCGGCCAAGGCCGCCGCCATGAAGTCATCTAGGTCGCCGTCCAAGACCCCTTGGGTATTGCTGGTTTCGACGTTGGTGCGTAGGTCCTTGACCATTTGGTAGGGCTGCAAGACGTAGGAGCGGATTTGATGCCCCCAACCGATGTCGGTCTTCGCGTCGTGTTCGGCCTGTGCGTCATCTTCGCGCCTTTGCAGTTCCAATTCATAAAGACGCGCTTTTAACATTGAGTTCGCAGCGGCCCTATTTTTGTGCTGAGACCGATCATTTTGACATTGCACAACAATACCTGTCGGAATGTGGGTCATGCGTACCGCACTATCGGTTTTATTGACGTGCTGCCCCCCCGCACCAGACGCCCGGTAGGTATCAACACGAACGTCTTTCTCCTGAATCTCAATGTCGATATCGTCATCAATCACCGGGTAAATCCATAACGACGCGAAACTAGTGTGACGCCGAGCACTTGAATCAAACGGAGATATTCGCACCAGCCGATGCACGCCGCTTTCTGTTTTGAGCCATCCGTATGCATCCTTGCCGATAATTTTCAAAGTCGCCGATTTAATTCCCGCCTCTTCGCCAGCGCTTTCTTCCAGCCATTCGATTTTATGGCCGTGCTGTTCCGCCCAGCGGGTATACATGCGCAGCAACATCTGCGTCCAATCCTGCGCCTCTGTCCCCCCGGCACCGGCATGAACTTCCAGATAGCAATCGTTGCCATCGGCCTCACCAGACAGCAGAGTCTGTAATTCTTCCTTGGCAGCAAATTTATGAAGTTCTTCAAGCGCCTTTTCAGCCTCGCTCACCACGTCGGCGTCATCTTCGCTCTCACCCATTTCCAGAAGTTCGATATTATCGGACAAATCCCGTCCAACGTCTTCCACGGCCTTAATGCCGCTTTCAAGCTGGGTGCGTTCTCGCATCAGGCTCTGCGCCTTGGTGGGATCGTCCCAGAGGGTGGGGTCTTCAGCCTGAGCGTTTAATTCTTCCAGTCGGCGGACGGCATTATCATAGTCAAAGATGCCTCCTCAGCAGTTCCAGAGACTGCTTGATTTCTTGAACAGTAGATTCAATTTCGGCACGCATGACGTAAAATAACCTCTTCCGACGATGTTGTCTTAGCGCCGGTCTTTTACCCTGTATGTTGGTATTAATAAAGCCCGCCGGTCCCCGTTGACGGTGTCCCGGAATCTACGGTCACGCCTTCCAGCACCTGGGCACGGCCTGACGGAACAGTCCCCGGCTTAAAGGCTTCCAGAATGACCCCCCTTTCCCCCGGTACAGCCAGTTGCCCGGTTTTGCCGTTTACTCTGACCAATCGAATGCCGGGTGGAATTCTGAAGGGAATTTCTGGCTTGCCTTCCAAGGCTTCGGCCATGAAATCTTTAAAAATAGGGACTGCGACTGACGCCCCCTGCTCAAGCCTGCCTAGGGAACGCGGATTATCAAACCCGGTATAGACACCCAAGGCCATATCCGGTGAGAACCCAACGAACCAAGCATCCCGGGAGTCATTGGTCGTGCCGGTTTTTCCACCCAACGGCTTGCCGATTTTCTTGATCCGCCTGCCGGTGCCGCGCTCAACGACCCCCTGTAACATGGAGGTAATCTGGTAGGCACTGGCGGGATTGGCCACCCGTTGACGGATATCCGGAACTTGCGGCACCGTCTGCTGCGTCCATGCCGTCTGACGACAGGGCCGACAGCGACGCTGATCGTGCTGGAATACGGTCCGGCCTTGGCGGTCTTGAATTCTGTCGATCAGGGTCGGCTTAATTTGCAGCCCGCCGTTGACCAGCATGCCATAAGCAGCCGTTAGTCGAAGCAGCGTGGTTTCGCTTGAGCCCAACGAATTTGCCAGTGTTTCAGGCATTTTATCAACGATCCCCATGCGTTCCGCATATTCGGAGATCTTAGACATTCCGACGGTCTGGGCCAGTCGCACCGTCATCAAATTGCGCGACTTTTCGATCCCCAACCGCATGGTACTGGGGCCATAGAACTTTTTGGTATAGTTCCCCGGTCGCCATTTCGGCAGTCCGGGACCTTGGTCAATAACGAAGGGCGCATCCAGGATTAACGTCGCCGGGGTGTATCCTTCATCCAATGCAGCCAAATAGACAAATGGCTTGAAGGCTGAACCCGGCTGGCGTTTGGCCTGGGTCACACGATTGAACTTTGATCGCTCATGACTGTAGCCGCCTGACATGGCAAAGACTCTGCCGGTATGCGGATCAAGGGCGACCAAGGCACCTTCGATTTCCGGCATCTGACGAAGCGCGAAGGAGCCTTCAGGGTAGTCTTCATCCTTGGCTGATTTGAGTGCCGATTCGACTAAAATAACATCGCCCACGACCAAAACATCGGTCGGTGTTTTGGGTCTTGGACCTACTTTCTGCTTTTCCTTCCACGGCCGAGCCCATTTGATTTCGGCGAAGGGCACGCGTCCTCTTGTGCCATCTGAAAATCCAATGTCTGCGCCTTCTGCGTCCATGTTCAGCACAACCGATAACAGCCAGCTTTCTGACCCTTTGGGGGGCTTGAGGGCCGACAACTGGCGCGGCCAATCTTCCATGCCCTCAAATTTGCTGACAGGACCACGCCAACCATGACGGCGATCGTAAGCAATCAATCCCTTGCGAAGCACCCGATCTGCGATTTCCTGCAATCTCGGATCAAGTGTCGTGCGAACGGAAAGCCCGCCTTTATAAAGACCATCCTCACCATAGCGTTCCTGGAGTTCGCGGCGAACTTCCTCACTGAAGAAATTTGCCTGAACGTATTCAGTTTTTGACCGGCGCTCCAGTGTTAGCGGTTCCGCCTGTGCTGCAGTCGCTTCAGCCGGGGTGATAAAATCGTCTTTTGCCATCTGGCCAATGACCCAGTCCCGCCGGACTCTGGCCGCACCTGGGTGCTTCACCGGGTTATAGTTATTGGGTGCCTTGGGCAGTGCCGCCAAAAAACCGGCTTCAGCGATGCTCAGTTCATCCAACGATTTGTCGAAATAGTTCAATGCGGCTGCGGCGACCCCATAGGATCTAAAACCGAGGTAAATTTCATTGAGGTAGAGTTCAAGAATTCTGCTCTTGGAAAAAGCGCGTTCCATTCGGAAGGCGAGAATGGCTTCTTTAACCTTGCGTTCCCATGAAACCTCATTGGTCAAAAGGAAGTTCTTTGCCACCTGTTGGGTAATGGTCGATGCCCCAACCATGCGGCGTCCTCGTCCAATGTTCTTGATGTTAACCACAATAGCCCGCAGAACACTGGTGAAATCAATTCCTGGATGGCTGTAAAAATTCTTATCTTCAGCGGCTAAGAACGCATTCACCACCCGCCTGGGCATCGCCCGAATGGGAACAAACACGCGCTTTTCGATAGCATATTCAGCCAGCAAACGACCATCGCCAGCATGTACCCGGGTCATGACAGGCGGTTTGTAATCGGCTAACTGAAGGTAATCAGGTAAAGACTTGCCATAGTGCTGAAGCACGAACAGGACTCCGCCTACGCCGACGAAAGCGCAAATCAGCAGAACACCCAATATTGTTGCCAGCGCCCTTACCATTTTCCGGTCATTTCTTAAGCACCAATCCCCAGCACCAACACCCAGGGCAATGAATTACCCTGACCCCCAAGCCCTAACGTAGAGCTACAGCCCTATAGCTGCAACGAGCAATACTGAATAATTATGGCAAGGTCAGGGCAAAAATTCTATTTGCGAATTGCTTCTTCAATGCGCGTGAAATAGCTGTTGACCGCTTCGACGATGGCCCGACCGAGCTTGGCCCGGTACGGCTTCCGCGTCAGCGCCTTTTCATCCCGCCTGTTCGATAAAAACCCTAATTCGATCAAGACAGACGGCACGTCAGGGGCTTTTAGTACGACAAATCCTGCGAACCTGTGAGTATTGCGGAGAAGCTTGGTCTTGCGGGCCAATTCTTTAACCAATCCCTCGGCAAATCGGGCAGACTGATTCATGGATTCGCGTTGCGTTAGATCAATCAGAATGTTGGCAACCTCTGGGGTTTTGTCACTTAGGTCGATGCCTGCGATCAGGTCCGACTTGTTTTCTTTCTCAGCAAGTCCGGCAGCTTCCTTATCTGAGGCGCGCTCCGATAGGGTATAAACCGAAAGCCCCCTGATCTTGCGGTTCTTAATCGCATCCGCGTGCAGGGAAATAAACAGATCAGCCCCTGCATCCCGGGCAATGGAAATACGATCGCGAAGCCGGATAAAAATATCCCGGTTGCGCGTTAGCAACACCCGATAGCGGCCTGATTTCTCCAACATGGCCTTGAATTCTCGGGCCGCAGATAGGGTGATGTGTTTTTCGTAGATGCCGCTCCGACCGTGGGTGCCAGGGTCAACCCCGCCATGCCCAGGATCCAAGACGATCAGCGGTCGTTCTTTCGTTTTTCTCGGCGCAGAGGCTGTCATCACCTGAACCGTTGGCGCCCTCGAATTCAGAATTGGGGCTGGCGCATTAGACGGCGGCGTCAACATACCCTTACGTGCTTGATGGACCACTGGCACACCAACAGAGGTAACCCTTAACGGTGGCTGGCCAACCCGCGCCATGAAGGTTTGCTGAGAGACCGCCGTCAAATCAACGACCAAGCGATAACCAGCGCCGCCCTCGGGTCCCAAAAGGAACGTTTTTTCAACGACTGCTGTGCCTTTAACGTCCAAAACAATGCGCGATGTACCGGCCTTAAACAATCCATACCTGAATTGGTTCAGCAGTCCCGTGTTGGTAGGCAAGGGACGCGGTGGCAAACGCCAGCCGACTTCGGGTAGGTCGATCACGACCCGATATGGATTCGCCAGCATGAATACGCTAAATTCGACCTTATGGTCCAATTCCAGGACAAAACGGGTCGATTGAGCATGTTCGCCAACACGGACATCGGTCACAACCGCAGTTGCTGCCAAGGCATGAGAGCCAAAAGGCATCATCGCCACGAACAAAAATATCGGGCCAAACCGGCGTATCAAACGCTGCATATAGTACACATTCAAACTCTTAACCCCAATATAATCCCCCAATAGAATACGTCCTTAGCACCTTTGCAGCGCAATGTGAATCCGTATTCTGTCATTTAATTGTCTAATTAATTCACAAAGGCGATTGTAGAATACCTTTCCTATGGTTATGTTAACGCGGTGGGAGAGGGATTTAGGCTGAAAGTTACCGGGATTGTGTTTGCCGGAACCGCCTGAAACCATTACCCCATACACAGGTTGTTTGACTCCGTTAACCGGACGACTGCAGCCATTAGATTATTAATCCGAGGATTTTTCATGCCGGATAGAGCAGCGCGAACATATATTTCGAGGACTCCGCTTCAAAAAGCGGCGAGCCTTGCGTTCGCAAGCGCCACCGGCTTTACCCATACATGCATCCCCTTTGTCCCATCTCGTTATGGTGCAAGGCAGGTGCATTGGAGCCACGAAGTACATGCCTACCAAAAGAATGTTAATCGATGCCACCCACCCGGAAGAGACCCGGGTTGTTGTGCTCAACGGAAACCGAATTGAAAATTTTGACGTAGAAGTAGATTCCAGAAGACAACTCAAAGGAAATATCTACCTCGCAAAAGTAACCAGGGTCGAACCCTCCCTGCAGGCGGCGTTCATCGAATACGGTGGAAATCGTCACGGTTTCCTTGCTTTCAACGAAATTCATCCCGACTACTACCAAATTCCGGTCGCCGACCGCGAAGCCCTGTTGGCTGAGCAAGCCGCAGAAAAAATCGAGGTGGAGCCTGAAGACGAAGCCGATCAGAACGACGAGACCAGCGCTGAGCATGAAAGCGAAGAAGCCGAGGGTGAAAAAATTCCTGAGCAATCAGAGGAGCCAGCCGCTGTAGAAGCAACGCCTGATGCTGGCGATGATGCTGGCGATGATGCTGGCGACGACAACGGGGACATAGAAGGCGGGGTCGAAGAGGTTGCAACGTCTGAGGAAAAGCCTGAGAACCTGGAAACGCTGGCTGGCGAAGACGAAGCAGAAGAACCCGTCCGCCGCCCGTCCATGCCAAGTCGGCGCCATTACAAAATTCAAGAAGTCATCAAACGCCGGCAAATTCTGCTGGTGCAAGTGGTCAAGGAAGAGCGCGGCAACAAGGGTGCGGCGCTTACCACATACATTTCGCTGGCGGGGCGGTATTGCGTCCTCATGCCGAACACGGCACGGGGCGGTGGAATTTCTCGAAAAATTACCAACGGCACGGATCGTAAGCGCCTGAAGACAATCGTCAACAGCCTCGGCATTCCCGAAGGCATGGCGGTTATTATGCGCACAGCAGGGACCAAACAAACCAAGCCGCAAATCAAACGCGATTACGACTATTTGCTGCGCCTGTGGAGCACTGTCCGCGAATTGACCCTGGAATCAATCGCACCTTGCCTTGTCTATGAAGAGGGCAACCTCATCAAAAGATCGATCCGAGATTTGTACAGCAAGGACATTGACGAAATCGTTGTCGAAGGTGACACCAGCTACCGTATGGCCAAGGATTTCATGAAGATGTTCATCCCCAGTCACGCGAAGCGGGTTCAGCCCTATAGCGATTCGATCATGCCCCTGATGCACCGTTTTCAGGTCGAGGGTCAATTGGATGCAATGCACAGCCCCGAAGTTCAGTTGAGATCCGGCGGCTATATTGTCATCAATCCGACCGAGGCATTGGTCGCCATCGACGTGAACTCAGGCCGCTCGACCAAAGAGCGAAACATCGAGGAAACGGCGTTCAAGACCAACTTGGAAGCCGCCGAAGAAATTGCTTTGCAACTGCGGCTGAGAGATTTAGCCGGGTTGATCGTCATCGATTTCATCGACATGGAAATCAACAGAAACAACGCCCAAGTTGAGCGCAAACTAAAAGACTGCATGCGGGAAGATCGGGCGCGTATTCAAATTGGACGGATCAGCGGCTTTGGCTTGCTGGAACTTTCCCGCCAGCGGCTGCGCCCCAGTATCATTGAAAGCACGTCAGAATCTTGCCCGCACTGCGAAGGCACAGGCATTCGCCGGTCCACAGAATCCACCGCGCTTAACATTCTGCGCGCGATCGAAGAAGAAGGAACGCGGAAGCGCTTGGGTGCGATTACGGTTTATGTACCGACCGCCGTGGCACTTTATATCCTCAACCAAAAACGCCAGATGCTCGCTGATATCGAAGGTCGCTATGAGTTTGCTGTAACGCTGGAAGCTGATGACGCCCTCATTCCGCCCAATCATAGAATTGAGCGCACCGAAAGCGGCGTTTCACGTCCCGAGGCTAAGGCGAAACAAGCTCCTCAACAGCCAGCTGAAAAAACCACTGACTCCCAAAGTGGCGAACAATCTGGCGATGGAAGCGAAGAAGCACCACGGAAACGCCGTCGCCGCCGCGGGCGTCGCCGCAAGTCGAGCCAAAACGCGGCAACTGAAACACCCAACGTTTCTTCAGAGACGACAGCAACGACGGAAGAATCGAGCGGCGACGGTGAAACGAGCCAAGTCGCTGCCTCAAGCACTGAAGAAGGCGAAGCAGCACCCAAACGTCGTCGCCGGGGTCGCCGGGGCGGACGCAAGCGTCGCCCTGCCAATGAGGCGGCAAATGAAGAGACTGGCAACGTGGCAGTAGAGGCGACCGATGGCGCACCTGCTTCCGACGGAAACGAAGCCACAGCTGACGCGGCCACCACAGAACCGGCTAAAGAAGCTCCCACAGAAGCTGCTGCAAGTGATGAAAACTCTGCAGAAAAGAAACCCCGTCGCCGCCGTCGTAGAAGCCCGAAAAAAGCTGATGAAGGCTCTGATAGTAATACGGCGAGTGTCGCGACAAAGACAGATGAGACGAAAGAAGAAGCACCTAAAGTTCAGACCGATATTCCGGTGGCAGCGGCCCCCGATGTCAAAGAACCGGCACCGGTTAGTAGTGGTGCCTCAACTGGTGGAAACGTCGTGAATGTCGGCGGCACCGCAGAGAACAGCGAAGAAGAAGACGCCCCCCGTCGGCGCGGCTGGTGGCAGCGACTGACGGAATAGAGGCAATCCGCTCAGTGTCCTTCGAGACAGCCACTTCGTGGCCTCCTCAGGATGAAGTTTATTTTTAAATCAAACAGAACTCTTCATCCTGAGGAGCGCGAGAATCGCACGTCTCGAAGGACGCTGAGTAGAGCTCAAATCGACGTTACGCCCGCCACGCCTTAATGCGTTTAACCGCTTCTTCCATATGTTCATAAGGACCGGCGAAGGAGAAACGCATGTATCGGCTGCCTCTGTCCGGATCGAAATCTACCCCCGGTGTTGTCGCCACGCCTGTTTCCGCTAGTAACCGACGGCAGTAGGCTTCGCTGTCGTTGGTGAGTTCGGTGACATCGGCATAGAGATAAAAGGCGCCTTCCGCGGGTGCCAGTTTATCAAATCCTGCTTTTGGTAGTTCTTCTAACAACAGCGCGCGGCTTTTTGCATAGGCGGCAACATTGGCATCCAATTCGTCGCGACAATCAAACGCCGCCGCTGCTGCATACTGTGATAAAGTCGGCGGCGAAATAAAGAGGTTTTGAGCCAGGCACTCCGCCGCCCGCAACATATCTTCTGGCAAGATCATCCAGCCCAGTCGCCATCCGGTCATGGAAAAATATTTGGAAAAGCTGTTCACCACGATAGAATTTTCAGTGAAGGCCAAGGCAGTCTCCGCCTTCTCGCCAAACGTGATGCCATGATAAATTTCGTCTGAGATCAGGCGAATTTCTTTGCGGTCACAGTATGCGATCAATTCCTTGAATTTATCACTGTGAATGATTGTCCCTGTGGGGTTCGATGGACTGGCGACGATCAGGCCATCGAGCTTCCCCTCTACCCGATCAAGTGCCTCCGGCGAAGGTTGGAAGTTGGTTTCCGGCCCGGTTAACAAAAGCACCGGCTCGACGCCCAATGCAGTCAAGATGTTGCGGTAACAGGGATAGCCCGGACTTGCCAATGCGACCCGGTCACCAGGCTCGAACGCGCCCAAAAACGCCAAGACAAAGGCACCGGATGACCCTGTCGTCACGACGACTCGAGCGGAATCCACCTTTACCCCGTACTGAGCGCTGTAATGGTCGGCGATATTCTGGCGGAGGATCGGCAACCCGAACGCATCCGTATAGCCCAGCACATCCTCGTCCAAGGCGCGTTTTGCCGCATCTCTAATGGCTTTTGGTGCAGATGTTCCCGGTTGACCCAATTCCAAATGAAACACGGCTTTTCCTGAGGCGGCCTGTTCATTGGCCGCCCTGAGGACATCCATCACGATAAACGGCGGCACTGCGGCCCGCTTTGCAATCTTTAACGCCATAACCTATTTAACCCAATACTTACGATAACCCGATTTGACGATAGCCATTTGACGATAGCCATTTGACGATAGAACGACGCGCGAGTAACGTCTAATACCGATAGGAGAACCTGTTTGAAAAGCATTTTCCGATTTTTGTGTATTCTTGTTCTCACGATTCTCGTCGGGAATGATTTCGCGTATGCACAAGGGCAACGCAAAATTTCGTTCATCCGGGATGCCGAAATCGAATCAGCGCTGCGGCTCTATGCCACTCCCCTATTTCAGGCGGCTGGCCTGTCACCTGAAGCGGTCAAGATTTTCCTGGTCAAGGATAAGAGCCTGAACGCATTTGTCGCTGGTGGACAAAAACTGTTCATGAATACCGGACTGCTGATGGAAGCCAAAAATGCCGGTCAGGTTATCGGTGTCATCGCCCACGAAACAGGCCATATCGCAGGTGGGCACCTATCACGCATTCAAGCGGCCTTGGACAAAAGCTCTGCACAATCGATTGCGGCTTTTATACTTGGTGGTGCCGCAGCTGTCCTGGGACAGGGGGATTTGGCCCAGGCTATTATAATCGGCGGGCAAACTTTAGGGACAAATAGTTTCCTTCGTTTTACCCGCACCCAAGAGAACTCAGCCGATCAAGCAGCCATGC
This sequence comes from Rhodospirillaceae bacterium, assembly GCA_018660465.1. Taxonomy (NCBI): domain Bacteria; kingdom Pseudomonadati; phylum Pseudomonadota; class Alphaproteobacteria; order Rhodospirillales; family Rhodospirillaceae; species Rhodospirillaceae bacterium. The sequence continues at coordinate 23,601 of JABJKH010000104.1, read as the reverse complement.
GATTGTTGGAAGGGACACATCAATCGGCGCAAGGCCTGTACGAATTCATGGCGATTTTGGAAGAGCAGGAATTGGTGAGCCCACAATACCAGGACGCCTACATGCGCACTCACCCGGTTACGCGATCTCGGATGACAGCGCTCAGGGCACATATGGCAAATTCAGCCTATTCTAGGACCCCAGTCGCCCCCGAACTTCAGGCAATCCACCGCCGCTTACGCGCCAAGCTTTACGCATTTTTAGAGCCGACATCGCGAACGATGCGTCGCTATAAAAAATCTGATCGCAGCATCGAAGCGCGATACGCGCGCGCCGTGGCATATCACAAAAGCGCTAAATTGGATAAAGCCCTAAAGACCATGTCTGGTCTGCTGACAGAACATCCAAAAGACCCCTATTTTCTAGAATTGATGGGACAGATTCTGTTTGAAAGTGGCCGCGTTCGCGATTCGATTCCCTACTACACCGCTGCTGTCAAAGTAGCACCGTCGTCAGCCCTTATAAGAGGCGAATTGGCCCACGCCCAAATTGAGACCAACAACCCCGCCCTGCTGCAATCCGCAATCTCTAATTTACGGGCGGCGCTTCGTGTGGAGCGGGAAATTCCAAGCACCTGGCGGGCCTTGGCTACCGCCTATGGCCGACAGAAAAATAACCTGCAAGCATCTTTGGCACTGGCAGAAGAAGCGCTGCTACTGAATAAGAAAACCGACGCGATTCATTTTGCGACGCGCGCCAAAAAGGGAGCGAAAGAGGGCACGCCGGCATGGCTTCAAGCCGATGATATTTTGGCTGCGGCAAAGCGGCTCAAAGCTCCCCAGTAGATAACCGGTAAATAGCATCTTCATGCAATCCAGCGCTCGATTAATTCCTCAAGTAAATGTTTATCGCACCCCCGTAATTCTTTTTCTTTTATTGTTCTGCTTAGGCGCTTGTGCCGAACAAAAGCAAACAACCACCGTTGAGCCAGAGGGTCGATTGCCGGTGCTTGATACCGGCGGGGCTCTTACGTCCGGGTTGGCTGTGGGTGTTCTTCCGAAAGATTGGGTCGCCACTGGCCCCACCGGTATCGTTAAAAAGCGCGTTTCTGTCGTTGTTCAAGACGGGGTCAAGGCACTCAAAATTATCACCGGCTCGGAGAAATTCTCCATCGTTCGGCGCACCCGCGCCATGCTGCTGGCGACTCCTTATCTGAATTGGTCTTGGAACCTCTCAACCCATGGCCCGGGAACGCATCCGATCCGGTTGATCATCGGGTTCCGGGGTGGACTCCGGGACGGCGCAAAAATAGAAAAAACCTGGCGGCAAAAGGTCTTTGCAGACATTGGAGAAAAACTTCCAGAGTTTGATCGCTCCCTCTCAGTAACTTGGGAGGACTCGGCCCTTCAACGCGGAACTCTTTTCCTACCAGCCCCCAAAGAGGGCAAGCTCATGCCTCGCTATATTGTCCGTGGCGGCAGGGAAAACTATGGCAAGTGGTGGCCGGAATTTATCGACCTAGGAGACCTCTATAACCAAGTCTGGCCTGATGACGACATGAGCCGAGTTCAAGTGACCTTTATCGGCGTTGCTGCCTCAGGCGGTCAAGTGCCAACGACCGGTTTCCTTTCAGAAGTAACCCTTACCCGTTGAAGTTTGTTCACATATACGCGAGTCTGCCCTGTTATTGCCATGGTAAGTCTGTACATTCTCATATCGCCCATCGCATGATCGGCCCGCCCTGAATTAAAGGTTAGTTAGATGAAGTTAATGAAAATTTTTACCCGTGTCGCTACGCTGCTACTTATCACAGTATTTTTTGGAACAGTGACCCACGCTGCGGACAAGCAGAGCACCCCTGCGTCCGCCCTGTCGACGCAAATGACCGTCCAACAAAAGCTCGCCTTTGAAAAATTAATTCGAGATTACCTGCTCCGAAATCCGGAAATCATCGTCGAGGCCATGCAGGTCTTGCGCGGTCGTGAAAAGGCCGAAACCCGCCTTCAGCAGGAAAAAATCTTGGCGCATATGAAGCAAGATATTTACGAAGACCCCTCTGCACCAATTGGGGGGAACCCAAAGGGTGACGTCACCATTGTTGAATTTTTCGACTACAATTGCGGCTACTGTAAAAAAGTCCACCCGACGGTCGTAAAGTTGCTAAAATCTGACAGCAAAATTCGCTACGTCTACAAGGAGTTTCCAATCCTAGGCAATAGTTCAGTGATCGCCGCCCGGATCGCCCTCGCCGCATGGGACTTAGATAAATCCAAGTACTCTGATTTCCACGCCGCCCTCATGCAATCACAGGGTGGGTTATCGGAAAGTAAAATATTACGCATAGCAAAAAAATTCGGATTCGACGAAGCCAAGCTAAAGATTGCGATGAAGGACCCGAAAATTGAGGCCAGTATTCGAAAGAATCACGCCATTGCACAGGCACTTAATATTACCGGCACACCGGCCTTTATCATCGGAAATCAGGTCATCCCAGGCGCGATCAGTGCGGAAACCATGAAAAAAATTATTTCTGAGGTACGGGGCGGCTAAACAGTGTTCTCGTCGGCTTTTACTTCTTTGGAATAATCGGCAAGACAGAGAAGCGAAATCCTCTCTTCCCTTCGATCAATAAAAGCATAGACGGTCGCTTGGCTTTTTTAGCGGCAATATATTTGCGCACAACTTGAGTTGGTAGCCAAACTTTTTCCTGATCAACCTGCAAAATAAGATCGCCCTGCTTAAGGTCCATTAATCGACTAAGCCCGGCGACAGTATCTTTGTCGAGGAGCGTCACCAAGACGCCGATGGAGCCCCATTTAACGCCAAAGTTCTTACGCACCGATCTGGTTGTTGCCGACATGGTCAGACCCAATTCTTGGATATTACCAAAATCGCCCTTCATGATCTTCCAGGCCGCTGGCCACGAGCCCGCCTTCAGCTTCAACTGAACTTTTTTACCTCGGCTGCGAGATACCAATACGGGAACTGTCTGGCCGGCCTTAATTTTCTGAACCGCAGCCACCAGGTCAGCAAACTTTCCGATGGTCTTACCATTGAATTTTAAGATCAGGTCGCCGCGCTGAAATCCAGCTAAATTACCGGGTCCATTTAGCGCCACATCTCGGACAAGAACGCCTTTGACGGAACTCATGCCAAGCGAGCCCGCGACTTCTTTTGTGATCCCCTGAACTTGAAGACCAACAAATCCAGCGCTGTCCCCGCGCGCCAAAGGAATGCTTAAAAAAATAGAAAGACCAACAGCGGCAATGCCAACAATGGAATTTCCAAAGAAGCGCTTCATGCGTCTAGCCCTCTGCGGTTCAAGGACCCTTAACCCTCACTAGTTAAACAACTTTAGCGACTTGCGAGGATACAGGCAACCATGCTCAAGCTATGGTCTTTTTGGCCCAATTTTAGAAATTAGCAACTGGGCGCCGGCAATTTCTCAATTTTCTTAAGGTCAATAACAAGATTGAAAGTGGGAAACACCTGGGTCAAATGAGGAACGACTCCATTGTCCAGTTGCAAAAGCTCGATTTCGAACTCTGGCGTAGACGACTTGCTATCCGCGTTATAATAGCCCATCCGCATTTTCCAGCCAGAACGATCCATAAGCGGCCCTTTTTCATGCCACCCATGTTTCTTCGGTCCAATCCGCGACCCAATGAAGGCTGATACTGTTTGATGTCCCTTGCCTTCCGTTCCCTCAAATATTGGGCGCGTAACTTGGTTATCCCCGGCCTGAGCCCGATCGATCAGCAGCACCATATGGTTAATGGGAAAAAGCGTATTCCCAGGCAACTTCAGGTCCTTTTTCTCAGGTACCGTATAGGATGCACGCCCTGACTTTCCGTCACCAGAAAGCCGAGCCTTGCCTTTATAATTCTCATTATTACCTGCCATTTTGCTTTGAACGGCAAAGCGGTAGTTTTTTCCATCAAAAGATTCCCAGCCAGCGAACCGGTAATCTTGGTTAAGTTCCTTCCCCTCCGACGTTTGAAGGGCCATGTTCATTTGCTGAGATACGATCCACCCGGCACAGGATTTTTCCAATGATATGGTCATAAGCCCCCGCGCCGCTTCTAAACCAGCCCCTGAGCGAACGGCCCCAAGCTTCATAGAATAGACGGCGCGGTGCGCGACCAAGTTCGCGGCATCCCCAGGGCTGGCCGCCAAGATCGCGCTCAAAAGAACAGATAAGGCAACAGAAAATCGAACAAGACTTAGCTTTGTCATAGGGCAATATCCAAATTTAGAGTTACAAATAATATATCGCCTCAGACCGGATTGGTAAAAGCCGTTCTTGCGAAACATCGGCAACCGGGATATCCAGACAGCCATGCGAGTCCTGTGCGTATTTGGAACCCGACCTGAGGCCATCAAGATGGCCCCCGTCGTCAAGGCCCTGAGAGAAGCGTCCGAGGTTGAGGGGCTGGTCTGTGTTACGGCCCAGCACCGTCAAATGCTGGACCAGGTTCTCAATCTGTTTGAAATCACCCCAGACGTTGACTTGGACATCATGCGGCCGAATCAGGATCTCGCACACATCACAACCGCAGTGCTGGAAGGTGTCGGCAGCGTACTCGACAATTTAAAACCAGATCGAGTTTTGGTTCACGGCGATACCACGACCACGTTTGCCGCGGCGCTTGCGGCCTATTACCGGCAAATTCCTGTGGGTCATGTGGAGGCAGGATTAAGGACCGGCGACATCTACGCGCCGTTTCCTGAAGAAATCAACCGCCGCTTGGCAGACGTCATCACCGATATGCATTTCGCCCCAACCGAAGGAGCGCGGGACAATTTGCTGCGGGAAGGTGCGCCTGCCGAAAATATCTTTGTTACTGGCAACACCGTAATCGATTCGCTGCTTCACATTACCAGCAAGTTGGAAAGCGACAAAAAGAGTCGAACCGACCTTGATGCTGAGTTTCCTTTCTTAGATTCAGAGCGACGGCTTATCCTGGTCACCGGTCACCGCCGCGAAAATTTTGGGGATGGGTTCGAGAATATTTGCCACGCTCTTACAGCCCTTGGCGACCGAGAGGACGTTCAAGTCGTCTACCCGGTTCATTTAAATCCCAACGTCCGCGAACCGGTCATGCGAATTTTAGGCGGCCACGATAATGTCCATTTGACTGAGCCCGCTGAATATCTGCCCTTTGTTCGGTTGATGCAGCGGAGCCACCTTGTCATCACTGATTCCGGGGGAATACAGGAAGAGGCGCCATCGCTTGGTAAACCTGTACTAGTCATGCGGACTGTAACCGAACGCCCTGAGGCCGTGGAAGCGGGTACGGTCAAATTGGTTGGAACCAACACAGATAAGATTGTTTCAGAATGCACGCGCTTGTTGGATGACAACGCGGCCTATGAAACAATGAGTCGGGCACACAACCCCTATGGTGACGGGAACGCCGCCAACCGAATTGTCGAGGAGATCATCGGTGCCGCGAAAGTTTAAAGATATTTGCGTGATTGGTCTGGGCTATGTAGGGCTGCCCACCGCCGCCGTTATGGCAAGCCGCGGATTTAACGTTACCGGCGTTGATGTCAACCCAGATACGGTCTCCCTGATCAACCAAGGCAAAATCCATATCTTCGAGCCGAACTTAGAAACGATGGTTCATGATGTGGTTGAAGCCGGGATGCTTTCAGCCACCACTGAACCCGTATCAGCGGACGCCTTTATCGTCGCCGTGCCCACACCTTTTACCGATGGCAACAAACCTGATCTAAAATATATCGAGGCCGCAACCAAGAGTTTGGCACCTATTCTCAAGAAGGGTGATTTGGTAATCATTGAATCTACCTCACCGGTCGGGGCGACGGAACAAGTCAGCCAATGGCTTGCTGGTCTTCGATCCGATTTGAGCTTCCCTCACGATGCGGGCGAAGATGCCGAAGTGCAGGTTTCACACAGTCCCGAACGGGTCTTGCCTGGCCGCGTGCTGATTGAGTTAGCTCGCAATGATCGGGTCATTGGCGGCATCACCCGCCATTGCGCCGACAGAACCGCAGAACTTTATCGCACCATCACCGACGGGGTCTGTCATGTCACCACGGCGCGGACGGCAGAATTGGTCAAGCTGATGGAGAATGCCTACCGCGATGTCAATATTGCCTTCGCCAATGAGATGTCCCTGGTCAGCGACCGCCTCGACATCAATGTCTGGGAAGCCATCGACATGGCCAATCACCATCCGAGGGTTAACATCCTAAAACCGGGGCCAGGTGTCGGTGGGCATTGCATTGCTGTTGATCCTTGGTTCATCGTTGATGGCGCCCCCGAAGACACCGCTTTGATCCAGGCTGCGCGGGGCGTAAATGATTCAAAACCAGGACACGTTGTCGGCCAAATCCTTGACGCTGCCAAACATCACGACGCACCAACGATTGCCTGCCTCGGTCTCGCCTACAAAGCCAATATCGATGACCTTCGGGAAAGTCCCGCAATAGAAATCGTGCGCCTTCTGGCCGAGGCCAAAGTGGGCGATATTCTTGTGGTTGAACCGAATGTCAAAACCTTGCCGGAAGAACTCGCAGGAGGAGAACGAACATCCCTCGTCAGCCTGAACGACGCTTTGAACAATTCTGATATTGTCGTCCTGCTGGTCGACCACAGCCCATTCTTGGCCGTCAACCGGGCGCGATTGGAAGACAAAACCGTATTCGACACACGTGGCATTTGGCGGTGACTTATGAACAATGAAAAAGACGAATTTGATCTTGGAATAGATGATACGGATGATGGTTTCGACGACCTGCTCACGGATGTCAAAGACACGACCCCAGAGGTCACGTCACTGCTGTGGGAACTGCGGCAAATGGTGGAAGCCAGTGATGCTGCATCGCTGAAGGCATTTTTTGACTCAGTAGGACCAGATCAAAGCTCGCGCATGGCGGCCTTGATACAAGCCTGCCCCGTTGAGACTTTAGCCGAAGTCGCCCAAGCCATGAACAAGGACGTCGGCAAGAAACTTGCTGAAATCGCAGGGCAAGACTACGACCTAACATATCCAGATGCCTTGGCTCTGGTGTCTGATTTCAGAATCTTCCGGAGCACATCTAAGGCCATTCATGGAGATGAAGAAAAGGCTGCGGCTCTGCTTGGCAACGCACAGTCTCAACCGGAAGAAGATACCGACCTACCTGCGTTCGACTCGCTTAAAGATCTCAGCGAATCTGATCTACAGAAAATTCTAAAAATGGTCGGACATGACGCCTTGATCGTTGCATTTGCAGAAGGTGCTGACGCGGTATGCGATGCCTTTACCGCCGCCATGAACAAGCGCGCCGCGAACATGCTTTTAGAAGATATTGACGATGCCAAGAATATCGACCCCGGCCTGATCGAAGATGCACGCCGAACAATAAGAGAAGCCGCCAAGAGTCTTTCAGTCATGGAAGAAATTGACTTGAGCTAATTTTTCCAGATTGTATCCGGGTCGAGAGGATAGATTGGCCTCGGCAAACCATCAAAATTATAATTCTCAAAAATTGGCGAGACCAATCCTGGGGCGTCGACCTCAATGACTTGTTCATGGGGAAAGAACTCATCAAACCCGGCCCGGAAATGCCCTCGGGATTTAACGACCACCGCACGCGCTTTGCCAATATCGAGGCCGAACATCTCAAAGAATATGGGGTCCGCGCACTGCTTTCGAACACTACCAACGACGATCTTGATGCCGCCAATTTGCAGAAGCGCACAGGCGCCCAAATCAAGCGAGCGGCCGGCCCAAATGCCCCGGCGTCCAACGCATGTGCCGTCGTGCAGAGCGAGTACTTTTGCCGAAACTTCAAAACGTTTTGAAAATTCGCTTTCCGTTCTAGCGTTGAAGATTGCCTGAAATTCGCTCCCCTCACCTACGGTCTTCGCCGCTACAGCGAGTGCGGGATCATTAAACACGCCCATCAACACACCTTCAGCCCTAGCATTTACCAATGCCTCAATGATCCACGTTGTATTGCCGCTGCCGCCACCGCCCGGATTATCGGCAACATCAGCGAGGATAACCGCAGGACCCGTCTTCATCGCGGCAGCAACCGCATCATCTATGGATGTCAGATGCGCACGAAAACGATCGCGGTCTGACCACGCTCGCGCTGCGAGGTCAGCGGCAAGTTCACGGGCAGGTTCAACATCATCCCTGGCAGTCACAACAACAGCGATGCCATTTTGGGGGGTGTTGCTGTAGACAAAACCAGGGACCACAGAAACATTAGCAATTTTCTCTGTCACTTGAGACTGACCATAATTTACCAAATCTGCGTAGGGCCCCAGCGCGGTCAGGAGCGATACCGTTGGCGCAACTAAAGGCAACCGAATGAAGGTGGTCTGGGGACTCATACCTGCGAACATTTCCGACATCAGCCGCGCCGACTCTGCCGCCCGCTCATACTGATCCACATGCGGGTTGGTAATGTAAGAGACCAGCACATCTGTATTCTCAACCATGCGCTCGGAAACATTGGCGTGCAGGTCCAGGGTCGCAATGAAAGGAACATCAGGCCCAACGACGCCCCTGATCATTTGAAACAAATCACCGTCTGGGTCCGGTGCCTTGGTCGAGGTCATGGCCCCATGCGCGCACATGTAGACGCCATCAAGTGGCAGTGCGGCTTCCAGGCGCTGTTTCATTTCCGCCATGGTTCGAAGAAAGAAATCATGATCTACCGGGCCACCGGGTTCGGCAGCCGTGATGACGGTCGGCACCAATTCGCAGTCTTCGCCAAGGCGGTCCATTTCGTCTTGAAATCCAGAGACTTCTGCAGGCAAGCTGGGGTGCGGTCGCCTAAGGTCTTCTATAACCTCGTCCCCGACCATGTAACACAGTCGCCTGTAATCGGCCTCCATCGTCGGCGGCGAAAACGAATTGCTTTCCAGAATCATGCCCAATAGGGCGATACGTTTTTTACTCATTTGCGTTTGGATTAAGGATCTTCGCTTTTTCCCGATTAAATTCCTCTTCGGTCAAAGCCCCTGAATCGAGGAGTTCCTTAAGTCGTGCAAGCTTATCGAGATCACCCTCATCCGTGGGCTCATCCGGCAGAGGCTCACTTTGGGGACCTTCCGCTGCGAGTTCCAGCGCCGGTGGGGTGCCCCCACCAAACAGCCGCCCCAACCAAGAAAAGACTGTTTTGATGGCTGACCAAATCTTCGGCAGGACCCAAATCACAAACAAGATGAAAAAGATCAGAAGAGCCAGGAACAACCAAGGATGATGTAAGGCAGCCCACAAACCACCAAATACAGCAACGTCTTCGGAAATGGATGCCGCCCAATTGGTGAACGGTTCAGGCGACGAATTTATGACGATCCGGCTTCCGGCCTTGGTCGCGTGAGATGCTGCCGCCAAACCACCGCCCATAAATGCTGCTGACACTTCCATGACCGGACCAATGTCACCAACCGCCCCATATGCCATCAGTGCGCCTGCGGGAATTCGGACGAAGGTATGAATGGTATCCCAAGTGGTATCGACGCCGGGGATTTTATCGGCAAAGAATTCGACTACGTACATGAGAGCCGCCATGCCGATAACAATTGGGTTTTCAAGAACCTCCAATCCTGGCGGCAGTTCGGCTCCGCCCGTGGCGGCGCTCAACCCGAGCATCACCATTGCGGCGTATAAGTTGATTCCGCTGGCCCACGAAGCCCCCATGGTCAGCGCGATGATGCTGGCGATATCCGCGTAATTATCCAAGTGACTGTCTCTCTTTTTGTTTCGTCAAAAAATTGAATTTGTCAGTTTATACCAAGGGTCCCATGGCGGATAGCGATAACGTAAACACCGATCAAGGTCGCCGCGATGAAAACCGGCGAAGGTGTCCAACGCCAGGCGATCATTGGCGAAGGCACACCTGTTACCCGCGACATAAACAGGGTGGTTGCAGAAAATGGCGAAATCAAGGTCGCCAATCCCCAGCATCCAAGATAAGTCAGACCTACGACCCAATCCTCAAGCCCGAGCACTTCGGGGGGCAAAACAGCACTAACGAATATGACCACAACGACAGGATGCAGGCCAATTAACCCACATACCATAAACCCAATAATCATCGCGATGATCTTTATATCCGCATTCGGAATTAAATCATTAACGACGGTGCCAACGCTTTCCGCCGGGATTGCACTCGCGACCCCCACGCCTAAAACATTCGCGCCTACAAACACAAGCGCCTCGCTCCGCAATGTTGGCAGCCAGCCCATGACTTTATGAGCCAATTGTTTGGCCCTGGGAATTCGGTTCCTGGGACCGGTCCCCATTGCCGCCGCCCACGCCAAGGCAAAAGGTGGACCGACGATCCCGAGTGCTACCGGGATGGTCACGCCAACGCCTTCGACAAGGAGCAGCACCAATCCAGCTAAAAGCCCCAAAATGGTCACCACCCGAACAAGGTCATCACGGGCAAGCGGTACGGGATTGATGACATCTCTGGAGTCTGATTTACGCCGCACGATTAGACGGTCATACGCCCAACCGCTGAGGATAATGATCACCGCCAATCCCATGCCGAGCGGCCCCACATCGCGCCATGCCAACGTCGGCAGGGCGACCAAAACAACCACCATCCCAACATAAAACGGCGACCAGCAGGAGGCACTGGTAAACCCTTGCATCAAGGCCACCGTCAATCGACGTTGCAGCCGCGGGTCTTTTTGCCCTTCGACCATGGACGAAAGCAAACTCAGTCCGGCCAAATTAAGCACCGAGCCTAAGCCGTGAACACCGAATGAAAGATACAGGTACCTGCGACCCGGCGGTTGACTGACAATGGTTGTCCGGGCGGCGCGAAGGGATGGGCTCTCCCCTGCCGGGTGTTGCAGCCAAGAGACCGCGAAAAATAACAACAGAAACGTTTTTGATCTGGCGACTCCATCAATTAAGACCGCTTCCCACTGACCTGAAATCGCCGCCCCGGCAACGCCCAAACTTATCAAAACAAAGCCCGTCGCCAGTTGCGCCCGCGAAATAGAGGGAATTTCCAGAATGATGAACAACACAATCAACGCCGCTACGGCAGGCTTTAACACCGCCACGTCAACGAAAGCCCCTAATAGAGTTATGATGGCGACGGACAGGTAAATCCAAGCAGATACCGGAATTCGGGTTCGGGTCGCAAGAGACGGATCACTTGATTTCTGATTAGGCAATGGACGTAACTCAGCTTAAGAAATTTTTTTGTCGATAACGAACGGGAACCGAACTGCCTATTCAGAATCCTCCGATTAGCCGGAAAAAGACAGGGATATTTTTCGCAACATCTCGCTCACGGAGAATTGACTAGAGTTAATTAGGATAGGTTTGATCGCCACTGTTACATTACATGCTTCTAATGTGAGGAGCTTTGGATTGGTTTTTCACAAATTATAAATCTAAGGGAGCAACCGCTTATGTTAAACCGCGCTGTAATTACATCTTTGGCCGCATTTGCTATTTTTGCATCAGCAATGTTGGCAACGCCGGCAATTGCCGCAATGAAGGATAAAGTTCACCGTGTCGTACTTCACGTGGATGACAACGATGCCAAACGCATGAACATGGTTCTGAACAACGCCTCTAACGTCGATGCGTACTACAAGAAAAAAGGCGAAGAGGTTCAAATTGAGATCGTTACCTATGGCCCCGGGCTAATCATGCTTCACGCTAAGAAGTCCCCCGTTAAAAAGCGTATCAAGAGTTTTGGTGAGAATTTCGACAACATCTCATTCCGGTCATGTGGTAATACGCACCGGAAAATGAGCAAGAAAGCCGGCAAGACGGTAAAACTATTGCCACAGGCAAAGATGGTGCCCTCTGGTGTTATTCACCTGATCCAACGCCAAGAAGAAGGCTGGGCTTACGTTCGTCCGTAACGCTTTTTGTGTCTTACGAAAAAGCAGCGGCTTGAATAATCAGACTGCTGCTTTTTTATTTAAAAATCCAAATCGTCCTGGATCGCTTCGATTCCCTTTAGCGCACATTCATCGTCGGCCTTTCCGCCAGGTGCTCCTGAGACGCCGATGGCACCAACCAACTGGCCACCCGCTCTTATCATAATGCCGCCTCCCAGCATCAAGGCCCCAGATACGTGCCGCACCCCAGAGGGTTCTTTGCCCGCCTGAGAATTTTCCGCCATGTCCGTTGTATTGGTCCTAAAACTAAGCGCCGTCCATGCTTTGCGCCGTGCCGTCTCCGGGGTGTGCGGGCCGGCAAACCGATCCCGAATCATAACCTGCATATTGCCCCCCCGGTCAACAACCGCGACGGCCGCTTGGTAACCCGCCTTGCGGCATGCTGCTAACGAAGCTTGAGCCAACACCAACGCAGTTTCCGGCGTGAGCGACTTCATCTGGAATGTCGGACTAGGAGCATCTTTGGCAGCAAGCGGCGTTATTGAAATCGAAGCAAAAAGCGCCGCGGCCACTAAGGTGTGAACGCGATTAAACATGTGGCAGTTCCTTATTTCAGAGCATTACTTTGGAGTTCGTTTTTTTCATCTTTAAATCCTGCTTTCTTCAAAATCTGCGTCAACAGCGGCCAGAAGAAGTTATCACCCGGATGTCCGATAATACGACCAACCTCCTGGCCTTGCTCAACCACCACAAATGTTGGGGTAAAAGCGGCCGCACGAAGATGCTTGAGATCGGCTGGCGATTCATTGGCAATTTCAACCCGGCGAAGCGGTGCAAATTTTCCTTCCGGTGTTTTCGCATAGATCACGCCGATATTCTCATGCCACTGTTCGCACCATTCACAGCCTTCCGTCTCAAACAAAACCAACTCGGCAGCTGCAACGACCCGACCCGCCCCTGAGACCAGCAAAAATAGTGCCAGCGCAGATAGGACAAGTTTAACTTTGAATATGGACAAAGGCATCATTTAAATTACAATTCTCTAATATTTAAGGTTGCTCGAATTATAAAGTCATATTATTGCTAAAAAAGCCAGTGGATAGACCCACTGGACAGGCCCAGTGGATAAACCCAGTGGATAAACTGAGGAAAGCAAAGTCATGGAAGAGCTACCGATCGGCATCGTTGTCGCCTCTTTAGGATTTGGGTTAGGAATAATCTTCGGTGCCACGGCCCAGCGCACAAATTTTTGCACCATGGGCGCATTATCCGACATCGTCTTCATGGGCAATTGGGATCGGTTCCGTGCGTGGCTGCTGGCCATTGCGGTCGCAATTCTTTGCAGTCAGATGCTTCACCTGACCGAAACTGTTGACCTCAACAAAGCGATTTACCTGACAACCAATTTAGGATGGGGTGGCGCGGTCTTGGGTGGCCTATTGTTTGGCTTCGGTATGACCATGGCCAGCGGATGCGGCAACAAAACACTCGTTCGGCTGGGTGCTGGAAATATGAAATCGTTGGTCGTCTTCATGTTCATGGGCATTTTCGCCTACATGACCTTGCGCGGCTTTATTGGTCCGGCGCGGGTTGAACTTGAAGGCGCGACCGTAATTGACCTGAAAGCCAGCGGGTATTCATCGCAGGGTATGCCTGAACTTTTTGCCTCGATCATCGGTGTCTCTGAAAATGCCATGCGGTGGGTTCTTTCCATCGGCGTTGCTGGCGGATTGGTAATATTTTGCTTCAAAGATAAAGAGTTTCGATCTCAACCATTGCACATTGCAGCAGGCGTTATCATCGGATTTCTGGTCCCGGCGGCTTGGTACTTGACTGGCGTCATTGGCAACGATGATTTTGACCCAACGCCACTGGCCTCATTTTCCTTCATCGCACCAACAGGTGACAGCATTCAGTACTTAATGACCTTCACCGGTGCGACCATCAACTTTGGCATCGCCACGGTTGGCGGGGTTATCGTTGGCGCGTTCCTCATGGCCAAGGCGCGGGGACAATTTAAGATCGAATCGTTCACGACAACTGATGACTTCGTTCGCCACCTGATCGGTGCTGCAATGATGGGGATCGGTGGGGTAATGGCTTTGGGGTGCACTATTGGCCAGGGAATTACCGGAATCTCGACCTTGGCCATCGGCTCCTTAATTGCAATCTTATCGATTATATTTGGCGCCGTTTGGGGTCTCAAGTATGTGGAAGAAGACAGCGTTGTCGGGGCCCTAAAGGAAATTTTCTCGCCCAGCTGAGGTAACTGTTAAGCGCCCTTATCGGCTTTAAGTTTCTTCATACGATCTCGTGACCACCGGGGAAATAGAATTTTCCGTTGTGGCCCCCGGTCAATGACATATTCAACCGCGCGCTTATAAAACTTCGGCTTTAGATATCCGGGAATACGAAATACTTCTTTGCCAGACTCATCAAAAAAGGCGGTCGTCGGCGTAAAATTAACCGCCATCTTTTCGGCAAAGGCGCGTTCGTCTATCACGGCACCGCCCATGTCGGTGACTTCACTGCTGCCATACATGTTGATTTGTAAAACGTCAAAATTTGTGGTGATCAGTTTAACCAAGGGCTTGTTATTAAAATTGACCTCGTGAAGTTTCTTGCAGCTGCCACACCCAGGTTGTTCAAAGATAACAACCAGGCCTATTTTCTTGCTCCCCAGCGCCTCCTTTAAATCTTCCTTCAAATCCAGGAAAGAAATGTTCTTTATCCACGGCTGATAATGGATGCCGTCGTCGCGCTTTTTGACCTCCCCAGCCTGTACGGGTGATACCAAAATTCCGAGAAATACGGCGACGAAAAAAATACGACAAACGTGTTTAAAATTTTTCATTTCAATACAATTTCCCAATCCAACTAACAATTAGCAACAACGGCGATACTAAGTATACTCGACTTCACCCCCTCAGGGTAAATAGTAAAGGATCATTTTCAAGGATTTTTATTTCACTCTAAAGATGGAACACATACAAATATTATACAGTATTAATTTGCACAAATAACGGCTTATAAATCAATTTATTTTTAACTTTATGTGAAATGATTATTAATCACAAATAGAAAATGTTATTTAGTTTATTTTAGAATTCTCTAATAAACTGGTATAATTTTGCGATATACGCTAAATTATTCCGAATTTATTATTTTAACACTTTGATATTGCAATATATTTTAAAAATATAATATTTTTCGTAATTTAACCAAAAACCCTATATTGACATTATAATTCGATTCCGGTCACAATCATGTTACTAATAACTAGAATAATAAAATTGCGAACTTTGTAATTAAATTTTGACACGAAACCGGCCTTGCGGATTTTTTACTGAGGCGGGAATGGGCTCAATTTCAAAAGACTGAATCCAGACCGTGTAGGGTCTCAGAAAAATACTGTAAGAATGGAAAATACGGGAAGGCAAAGGAATGTTATCAAATGAGAATCCTTAAACCAGTCGCCTTTAAAACAGGCGCTAAACTAGCCGGTGCGCTTTTAGTTGTCGGAATGGCCTTTGGGGCCGCTTCGGGAGTTGATGCCGCAGGCCATAAAATGAAGTCCGGCATTAATCCGGCAAAAATGAAAGTCGATGATGGGTTACCCAAGTCCTTGACTGGTAAACCTGGCAACGCAAAAAAGGGCGAAAAAACAGCAGCTCACCGTAAAAAGGGGAATTGTTTGGCCTGCCACGCGTTACCAATTAAAGGTCAGGCAGACCCTGGAGATATCGGCCCAGACCTAGCCGGAATCGGTAGTCGCATGTCGGCCGCCGAAATGCGGTTGCGGATCGTTGATCCCAAGGCAGTTAATCCTGACACCATCATGCCGTCATTCTACAAGTCGGTCGGCTTCCACCGAGTACAAAAGAAGTGGAAGGGTAAAACCGTCATTGGCGCGCAGGATGTCGAGGACATCATCGCTTATCTATTAACGCTTAAGGAATAGTTGGGCTCATCAAACTTTGGATATTGCCCAACTAACCTTATGGAGAAATAAAACCATGACAAAAACGATCAGTGCTCAACGTGAGCATTCACTAAACCGCCGGGATGCTTTAAGGCTCCTGGGTTTCGGTACTGTGGCTGCGGCAGGGGGGGCTTTTGCTCCAACACCTGCGGCTGCAACACCGGATTCGGCTGCTGCTCATATGCAAAAACTCAGCGGTACGTCGAACTTTAAATCTGGCAAGATATCGATAAAACTGCCAGAAATTGCGGAAAATGGCGCGACTGTTCCTTTAACGGTCACCGTAGACAGCCCAATGTCGTCCAGCAGCTATGTTAAGACAATTCACATAGCGGCAGACGCCAATCCAAACCCGGAAGTGATAACTTTTAATCTGAGCCCCGCAATGGGCAAGGCAGAAGTTTCCACTCGGTTACGTCTTGCAAAAACGCAGAACGTTATTGCCGTCGCTGTAATGAACGATGGCTCTGTCTACAAGTCAGCTAAGCAAGTCAAAGTCACCATTGGCGGCTGCGGCGGCTGACACTACGTATAAGGAGTTACTTAAGATGGCTAGAAAACCTCGCGTTAAAGTCCCTAAGTCTGCAAAGAAAGGGGACGTGATCCAGATCAAAACGTTGGCACCTCATAAGATGGAGACCGGCCAGCGGAAAAATAAAAAAACAGGTAAAAAAATCCCACGTCTGATCATTAACAAGATCACCGTTACCTTTAATGGTAAGGAAGTTGTTAGTGCCGACCTGCATCCGGCAATTGCTGCGAACCCCTATTTCGCATTCAATTATAAGGTTGTCGAAAGCGGTACGTTCAAGTTCATGTGGACGGACGATAAGGGCAAAACCGTAACCGTAGAAAAATCTTTAAAAGCCGGTTGACCCAAATTGGGAGGCATTAGGAGAAAACAGATGAGACATAGTTTAACAGTCACGTTCATGGCGTTATTCGGTTTCGGTTTAGTCCTCACGGGCTGTATCGCCACCGGAGACAAAGCGGGCATGGAAAAGATGACGGAAGCCGACAAAAGAGCGGCAGACCCTCGGAACGTAAACTTTCGGGTCGGAGATAAGGCGAGTGGTTACGTCTACATGACGAAGCAAACTCGTGACATGCAAGACGATGATTTTTCAAATCCAGCATTCACCTGGGTCGACCTTGGTGAGGATATGTGGAACAAAAAACAAGGGACGACAGGCAACTCGTGCGCTTCGTGCCACGGCGACGAATCATCTATGAAGGGCGTTGCCAACAATTACCCAAAATATGATCCCAATCGCAAAAAGATGATTTCGCTTCAGGTCAAAGTTAATGATGAACTGACGAAACGGATGGGTGCTAAAAAGTGGAAATGGGAATCCACCAACATGCTGGGAATGGCTGCTTTTATTAAGTCGCAGTCCCGTGGTATGCCTGTTGCCGTAAAGATTGACGGGGTGAACAAGCCCTTCTTCGAAAAAGGCAAGAAGTTCTTTAACCAGCGCCGTGGATTGCTGGATATGGCTTGCAAACACTGCCACGTCGATAACGCCGGTAATATGGCGCGCTCGAACGTGCTCAGTGAAGCGCAGGTAAATGGCTTCCCGACCTATCGCTTTAAATGGCAAAAACCTGGATCTCTTCATCGCCGCTTCATCGGGTGTAACAAGAATATCCGGGCGAAGCCTTACAAGCGTGGTTCGGACGAATACACCAACCTTGAACTGTACATGGCTTGGCGGTCTAACGGCCTCAAGTGGGAAACTCCCGCAGTTCGTAACTAAGAGCTAATTTATGGCGGCAGCGATTTTAAAGCTGCCGCCATTTTTTTATCTTTTTTTAGCCTCAATCACAGGTCAATTTTAATCCATGCTGACACGTAGAGATTTCTTACAAGTATCTTCCGCAACTGCAGCTTTGCTGGGCGGCGGGTCGTTGGCCACGGCGGCCTCAAAAAATACCCTTACCCAAGAAAAAATTCTTGAGTTTGACTCGGTCGGTCAAGTCACGTTGCTTAACTTCACTGACTGCCACGCGCAGTTGATGCCGCTGTATTTTCGTGAGCCCTCTATTAACATAGGTGTTGGTGGTGTGGCTGGCTTGCCGCCACATATTACCGGCAAACAGATGCTGGATCATTTCGGGCTTAAAGCAGGATCACCTGAAGCTTACGCTTTCTCCAGCCATGACTTCGCCACCCTCGGCCGTGAATATGGCCGGATCGGCGGCATGGCCCAAATGGCGACCCTGGTTAACGCTGTCCGCGCCGAACGCGACGGAAAAACCCTGCTAGTTGACTGTGGCGACACCTGGCAGGGGTCCTATACATCTCTTCAAACCCGCGGCGAAGACATGGTCGAAGTCATGAACGAGATGGGCGTTGACGTTATGACCGGTCACTGGGAATTTACCTACGGCACCAAAAGGGTTAAAGAACTTATCGAAAAGCTTAAGTTTCCCTTCCTCGCCGGAAACGTTATCGATACAGAATGGGAAGAACCTGTCTTCGAACCAATCAAATATTTTGAGCGCGGCGGCGTGAAGATCGGCGTGATTGGACAGGCTTTTCCCTATACGCCAATTGCCAACCCCCGCCACCTTATGCCCAATTGGTCATTTGGAATCCGCGAAGATTTTGTTCGTAAAAGCGTAAAAAAGGTTAAAGCCGCAGGCGCTGATCTTGTGGTGCTGATGAGTCACAACGGTTTCGATGTCGACCGAAAGCTCGCTTCGCGCATACCCGGAATCGACGTTATCTTGACGGGCCACACCCACGATGCGGTGCCGTCAGCCATTCAGGTAAAAGATACGTTGCTAATTGCCACAGGGTCTCACGGTAAGTTCCTGGGTCGTCTGGACTTAGAAGTTAAGAATAAAAAGGTCACCAACTATCGCTTCAAACTGATGCCCGTATTTTCTGATGCTATTAGACCTGACCCTAAAATTGCAGCAGTGATTAAAAAAGTTCGGGCACCCTACGAGAAAACCATTTCCAAAGTATTGGGAAAAACCGAAAGCCTTCTGTACCGCCGGGGTAATTTCGCCGGCACTTTTGATGATCTGATTTGCCAGGCCATCATAGAAGAACGTGACACTCAAATCGCCCTGTCGCCTGGGTTTAGATGGGGTGCGACCTTACTACCGGGCCAGGATATTCGGGCTGAGGAAGTCTATTCACAAACGGCCATCACCTACCCTTCCTGCTATCGTCAAGAAATGACCGGCCAACAGCTCAAAGAAATTCTTGAAGACGTCGGCGACAACCTGTTCAACCCTGATCCTTATTATCAACAAGGCGGTGACATGGTCCGTGTCGGTGGCATGGGCTACAAGTTTGAAATCAATCAAAAAATTGGATCACGAATTTCTGATATGACTCTTCTGTCCTCCGGTGAGAATATAGAAGCGACGAAAAAATACGTCGTTGGCGGTTGGGCGTCGGTTAATCCCGCCGTACAAGGCCCGCCAATTTATGATGTCGTTAGTCAATATGTCTCCCGTAAAAAGGTGGTGAAGCTACCACCAAACAGGGCAATTAAGATCGTCGGCGGCTAAAAAGGGCTAAATTTTTGCTTACGGAAATCACTTATTTTGGGGCGCTCGTTGCTGGGATTTTAAGCTTTGCGTCTCCCTGCGTGTTGCCGTTGATACCTGCCTATATTAGTTTCCTTGGCGGCGCCTCAATGGACCAACTGACGGCCGAAGATGGCGTCGATAAGGCCACAGCCCGACGCATCTTTTATGCGGCTCTCGCCTTCGTCCTTGGCTTCTCCACAGTATTTATAAGTTTAGGCGCAACAGCGACGGCGGTCAGTGGTGTGCTGGCTCGAAACTCTATCCTTCTGGGGCAGATTGCAGGCGTCGTTATTGTGATCTTTGGCCTTCATTTCATGGGCGTCTTCCGCATCAGTTTCTTAAATTTTGAGAAGCGTTTTAACATCCAAAACAAGCCTGCTGGGGTGGTGGGGTCCTACATCCTGGGACTTGCCTTCGCGTTTGGCTGGACGCCATGTGTGGGGCCGATCCTGGCTTCTGTTCTGATGGTCGCAGCGTCCGGGGACTCAGTTTTATACGGCACATCTTTACTAGCGGTTTATGCCGCCGGGTTGGGGATTCCGTTCTTGATTGCAGCACTCGCGGTAAAACCCTTCATGAACTTCATGAAACGCTTCCGCCAACACATGCATAAAGTTGAAATTGCCGTCGGCAGCTTATTGGTCGTCACCGGCGTCGTCATCTTTACCGGCGACATTAACCAAGTTGCCAACTGGTTGCTGGAAACCTTCCCGGTCTTTTCAGACTTCGGTTAATCGAACTCTAATTTATCGGACCACAAGGCCTTATTGATATCGACCCCTTGCTCGCGCAGCTTGTCGCCTTCGCCAATCAGCCACCGTTGGAAGTTGGGTTCTTTGTCATAGCCCTTGGTCGAAACGTATCTGAACAACATGTAAAAATGGAACGGCTTGAAATACCCAGGCACGCGCACAAGCTCAGCATCGTTTCCCGCCTTCGCACCAATTTTTTTCACGTCATCTGGGAAAAATTGGATCGTTGGTGTAAAGCGCACGCCCCATTTTTGCGCCAAATCTTTTTCCTTTAAGACTTTGCCATCAAAGTCAGTAACTTCCCGATCCCCCCATAAATTTAACTGCACGACAGTAAATTTACTTTTGATCAGATTAACGATCTTGGGAATACGGAAATTCACCTCATGGGTTCGTTTGCAATAGGGACAGCCCCGTTGCTCCCAGATAATGACGTAATTCTTTTTAGCTGCCGCGGCCTCTTCAACGTCTTCTTTAAGATTCAGAAAACTTTCCAGAAACCAAGGCTGCTTATGCAACCCGTCCTCGCCCACAACAACTGGAGCCTTGTCCTTTTCCGAAGCCTGCGTGCTGACAGAAACCGATAAAAAGAATACCGGCACCATAACCAACATAAAGAATTTAATCATTTTCATATCTGAAGCCTCTGACCTTATTTGTCTTTAAATACTAGAATAATTCTACATAAGTTTGATGGAAATGTCAGCGCCCAAGCGGTCACATTTGCGTCAAGAGAATAGATCCCTAAATTGACTCTCGCCCCACGCGAGTGTCTTCTTGCCCAGGTCATTTGACCGCTCATCGATTGAGTTAGTTTCCGGTGCAAATTCCCACTGCTTGGTAACTTGACTAAATTGGTAATACGACTTTGAGACGATGGCCAATTTAGCATCAGGATCGACCATTGAATAACACACAGACTCAGGCGTAACCCACGTCGCCGACTTCCCCTTGGCTCGGGCAGCAATGACTTTGGCAACGTGAACCCCTTCCCCGCGTGCCACGCTGGCACTTTTGGAAAACGGCATCGGGCGGCTATCGCCCGCTACATAAGTATGTTCGTCGCCAATAATATTGTAGTTGAACGGGTCTATGTGAGCTTCCATCTGAGCACTTTTCGGATCAGACAGACCAAAATCCTCGATCATTCGCGCTGCCCGAACCCGCGGGTAGATCGCCCCATCCGCGAACTTGATGTCATCAAATTCCGTATGAATTGTCTTCGCCTCAGGATCAATACGCTGAATGGGCGAGGACGGCATATATTCCAGATGATCTTTATATAACTCGTTAAATGCCGCGAGGAAGCCGGCGGAATTAACGCCAGGTACATTTCTCGAATCAATCAGCAGCACTTTCGCCGACAGTTTCCGTCGCTTGAACGTCGCCGCCAAGATACAGGCGCGTTCGTAAACTGACGCTGTACAACGGAAAATTCCCGGCGGTGCCGTGAGAATAAAAATTCCCTTTTCAAATTCCTCAACCTTGCGCTTCAAGGTGATATGTTCTGAGCCCGACACGAACCCGGCCGGATACTGAGTTTTTAACATTTGAACTGCCGCAGGGTCCTTAACACCCATTGAGGCGTAGTTGTAATCGATCCCCGGTGCCAACGCGATGTAATCGTAATCGATATAACCTTGGTCGGTAAAAGCGCGATGTTTCTCTCTGTCCAGATCAACGAGAGACGCATTTAAATACGCATAGTCGCCTGCTTTTGCCGCATCTAGAAAGCTATGGGTTAGGGTGTCCAAATTGACTACACCACCAAGCCAAAGGTTGCTCAAAGGATGTGAAATAAAAGTCGACCGCCGCTCTATCAGAATTACATCAAAATCAACACTTTGACGTCTTAGACTTTGCGCTATGCTGAGCCCAGCCCAGCCGCCGCCGACAACAACGACTCTAGGCTTTTTCGTTTTAGGTAAATCTGCGGGACGCGAAATTGGACCAGAAGGCTTCGCACTGGCGGCACCTGCATTGCTCGCGACCAAAGAGCCTGCAACACTTCCCGCTGTTAGTTTCCCAAAACCCCGCCGGGAAATTTTCTTCATGATTGCGTCCTGTAAATTCTCTTAAGCCGTTAAGGCTGCCTTCTCGACAGCGAGAGGCTCATCCTGCAATTTACACTGTGCAATGAAATCGACAAAATTTTCAGCCCATCGGTTGGAACCAAGGTCTCGTTGGTGCGCGAAACACGCAGTGAGATTATGAATGATCAACCCATCATGCGCACCATCTATGCCATGACCGCGCTTCACCTTATAGGCAAACCGTTGATCACTCGATAATCCGTCGAGAGATGCATAATGGAATTCATGGGCAGGGAAATCTTGATCTTGCTCACGCGGTGTAGACCAAAGCCCATCGCCAGTTTCTTGCAGTTGGACATAGCCCCGTCCAATCGGTCGATCATGCATAACGCCATCGCCAGGAATTATGCCCACCATATCAAATTTATCGCCTTGCCAACTCAGGCTCTGGGACAAATAAAGCAAGCCGCCGCATTCAACGTAAGCGGGCATGCCGCTCTCAATGGCCGTGCGAATGTCATGCTTTAATGTGGTGTTCTCCGACAGAGTTTGCATGTGAACTTCTGGGAACCCACCACCGATGAACAGCCCATCAACATCGGGCAAGCGCCGATCATGAAGGGCATCGAAGGGCACGAGTTCCG
Source organism: Rhodospirillaceae bacterium (assembly GCA_018660465.1). NCBI lineage: Bacteria > Pseudomonadati > Pseudomonadota > Alphaproteobacteria > Rhodospirillales > Rhodospirillaceae > Rhodospirillaceae bacterium. The sequence continues at coordinate 820 of JABJKH010000104.1, read as the reverse complement.
CCCCTGCCCTTGTTAGCGCTTCTAGGTCGTCCTGATAGTAAAAACCAAATGCTGGGTCTCGAGCAATGGCAATGCGAACACTTGGAGTCGTAACAACGTTCGGTATAATTTTCCCAGCCGTCAATGCTGGCTTCGCTTTTCCCGACAAGGCCCGAACTGCATCGATATCAACTTCAGACTCAATTATCCGCGCGGTCCGAACAATATGCGAATCAGCAGCCGGTAATTCGTTTGCCGGAATTAACCCTAAATGGCGTTCGACAATTTTCATTTCCGGGCGGCGACCAATCGCGCCAACGACTTTTAAGTCCGTATAATGCTCAATAGCCGCACGCATTTTTGTTTCATGCCGGGCACCGCCAACTTTGTTGAGAATGACACCAGCGATTTTAATATCCGATTCAAATGACTGATAGCCTTGCAGCAGTGGCGCCACACCCCGTGTCATGCCATAGGTATCAACGACCAAAACAATCGGCACACCAAGCAATCGAGCCAAGGCCGAATTACTATCCGAGCCTTCAGGATCAAGACCGTCAAACAGGCCTTTATTTCCCTCTATAAATACAGCATCAGCGGGCTCACTAAACTGGGTGAAGGCGGTGACGATTTCCTGATGGCTCATGGTATAGAAATCAAGATTTCGGCACGGCTTTCGCGCCGCCTGACTGAGCCATATCGGATCAATATAGTCGGGCCCTTTTTTAAAAGGCTGGACCGCAACGCCCCTTTGCCGCAACGCCGCGCATAGACCCATGGTTACCGTGGTTTTACCGGATGATTTAAGCGCCGCTGAAATGAGCAAACTGTTTGCCGTCAT